>JBBJOD010000010.1:0-23715 GCA_037721715.1 Chitinophagaceae bacterium
GGAGATAGACATTGAAGAGATTGAACTGGACCTGGATGGCTATCTTGGTAATAAACCCGTAAGGATCGGCAATAAGGCATACATACAGGTGCAGAACGATGTGTATGGCCAGGTGCTGGTTAGCCTGCTGCCGTTGTATGTAGACAAGCGGCTCACTTTCCCTAAGAAGAAAGGCTATCAGAAAATGGTTCCCTGGCTCCTTGACCAGATAGAGCGCACCATGAATGTTGAAGACGCAGGCCTCTGGGAGTTCCGAAACCAAAAGCAACTACATACCTATACGCTGCTTTTTCATTGGGCGGGAGCGAGGGCGGCCTATAAAATCGCCAATGAATTTGGCGATGAACCGTTGATGGCAAAAGCTACCCAACTGATTAACCAGGCTGCCGTACTGATAGAGGAATGTTATGATCCTGTACGAAAAGTTTATGTACAGGCTCTTGGCAGTACAAACCTGGATGCCAGCACCCTCATGTTGGTAACAATGAATTATCTGGATCACGACTCGCAAAAAGCCAAAGACCATATTGCAGCCCTGGAAAAAGAATTAATGGGCCACCAGGGTCTTTTTTACCGTTACAAACACTATGACGATTTCGGGATCCCTGAAACCACCTTCCTCGTCTGTGCATTCTGGTATGTTGATGCCCTTGCTTGCGTAGGCAGAATAGCCGATGCCCGCGAAGTGCTCGACTTGTTACTGCAGCATAGTAATCACCTGGGAATTTTCAGTGAAGATGTTGGACTTGACGGATCGCAGTGGGGTAACTTTCCTCAAACTTACAGTCATGTTGGGTTAATAAACGCAGCTTTCAGGATAGCGAAAAAATTAGATAACGAAGACTTCTTATAAAACGATTCTATACATTCAATTGGATTTTATTGGCCGTCAGATCTGTTAGATCTGTTAATCGCAAAAATTGCTGACAGCCATTTGATAGTTCCCAAGGGATAGGCTGTTCATCTGGTTGAGCTATTTTGACTACCTTAACCCGGTAAAAAATTCTCGCCAGCATGTACCGAACGAGGCGCAAAATAGCCGACAGCCACTACCTGCCATTTGTTGTGCTCTTTATTGCTTATTGCTGGCTCGTCTGTTTACTGTTAACCGTTAGACCTGACGTTTTTTTTTCCGGGGATGCCGGGATTAAATTTTTGATTGTCGGGCAGATTAATAATGGAGTTGGTTTCAAAAACTTGCGCCTTGATCACCCAGGCTGGGTACTTGATATCTGGTCGCAGGGTTTTTACCCGTTTAAGCAGCCGTTTATTTATGATGCCCCTTCCGGTAAAACGGTAGCCTTTCCTCCGGCTTTTCAATGGTTGACTGCCCCTTTTTACAGGTGGTTTGGATACAAGGGATTGTATATTATTCCCTCCATTAGCCTCGCATTATTGTGGGCCTGGTTCATAGTCGTCATACGCCAGTTAACTGCCCGTCCAGTGATTGTAGCTTGCGGACTGATCATAATGGCATTCTGTTCGCCCCTTACCATTTATGCGGCCATTTACTGGGAACATACCCTGGCGGTATTACTGGTTTTTAGCGGACTGGTATTCCTGCTTGAACCGGTCGCTGCTGTGAAAACAGCCATGCTCGGACTATTAACAGGTTTGGCGGCCTGGTTCCGGCCGGAATCCATGATTATGTCCGGCCTGATTTGCGGTATCGCCTGCTATAATTACTTCGTTTACAGAAAGTTTGTCAACGTCATTTTTATTCTTTCTGTACTACTGGTGGTGACATCGTTTTTTGTGTTTAATAAAATATTTTATGGTAGCTTACTGGGAGCTCATGCCCACCAGCTGATGGATGAATCTGGAAGCACGGTCAGCTTTTCAAAATCGCTCAATATTTTATTTCATATAAATGTAAAATTTCTAGTTTTTTTTCCAGCGGCCATTTTATTCTACGCGCTTACTTTGCGACTGTTGATTAAAAAGCCGGTCGTTCCATCAGTGATCTACCAGTTATTGGTTGTTATCCTGCTTTATTCCGTAATTACTCCTTTTATTTTACCCAATGCAGGTGGCAAGCAGTGGGGGCCGAGGTATTTTCTACCGCTGATCCCTTTCATACTGGCGGCAATTTTCCTACAGGTAAAAATTCTTCCACTTAATAAGGTATGGCTTGTTGCAGGTGCGTTACTGGTTGCTTACAGTGCCTACTTAAATGTTTACCTGGCAGCAACAACACTCAGTCGTGACTATGCACAAAGAGTTTCACCGGGTATGGCCTTCCTTACCACACAGGACTGCAAAGTGGTAGTGGTGCAAAATCAATTTATTGCCCAGGAGTTCGCTGCCGCATCCGGAAATAGAATATTCTTTCTTGCAGAAGACAATAAGCACTTTCAATCTCTATTGGATAAACTCCGACTTGCTGGTGTAGCCTGTGTTATATACATGACTTCATCCAGGCAAGAAAGCCGGTTGCCCAATGGCTTCAACAATCAAAGAAGAGAGCTGCTAAAAAGGGGAGATTACTTTTTTGAACAATATAGCCTGCAATAATCGGGCGGGGTGATGATAAGTCTGTTGTTGCCTGGAGCCTTCCCGGTGATTATACCTGTTTTGTTGTTGAATAGCTGTATATTTACCAGTGTGAACTTGAACTTTTAAGCACCTGGTATTTGAATAATGCAAATTTTACTTTCCTTCCCCGGTAAGTTTTTATTCTTCTTTGCTTTGAATGCTACTTTTATTCAACTCGCGACAATTATTTATTTATTTTAATTTATTGATTTATGAACATTTACATTTCAAACTTAAGTTTTCACACAACAGACGAAGACTTAAAAGCATTGTTTGCAAAATTCGGCCAGGTAACTTCTGCAAAGGTAATTATGGACAAGGCTACAGACAGATCTCGTGGTTTTGGCTTCGTGGAAATGACTTCTGAAGAAGAAGGAAAAGAAGCCATGTTAAGTCTAAACAATAAGGAAATTGAAGGCCGTGCAATTTCTGTTTCCGTAGCGAAAGAAAGAGAAGAAAGAGGAACCAGTAGCTCTTACTCCCGCGGTGGTGGTAGTAATAAGAGGTGGTAGAATTTTCCTGAAATGATAGTAAAAAAAGAGAGCCTCAATGGGCTCTTTTTTTGTTGGGGAACACAAAAATAACCGAAAAATTTGCAAAGATGCATAAAGAATACCCAGTGGACGCAACCATTGAACTGCAGCGGACGCAAAGGAATAATTTATTATATTTATAAGATGAAACATTTTAAATACTATAACAAGAAAAATGTTCTCAATCTTACCCAATTACGACGGTTTGAGACAAAACTGGGTGAAAGGGTTCAATGTATAGAAGATGAAAAGCAATGGGAAAAAGCGCTGCTTGCGTCGTCGGCCCGGTATGTGATTTGTGGTATTCCTGAAGACATTGGTGTAAAAGCCAATTTAGGGAGGGGAGGAGCGCACTCCGCATGGGAACCATTTTTATCTTCGTTCCTAAACATACAGAGTAATGATTTTTTAAATGGTGATGATATCATGGTGTTGGGTCATTTTAACTTTGATGAAATTAAGCGCGTGATTGAAACGAATGCCCATAGCCGTGATGAGTCGGTTGATGCTTACAGGCACGCAGTTAACCTAATCGATGAAGAAGTAGAAGAGTTGGTGAAATTGATCATTCTCCACAAAAAGGTTCCTGTTGTTATTGGTGGCGGTCATAACAATGCCTATCCCCTAATTAAAGGTGCCGCTAAAGGTTTATTCAAAGCCGGAGCTATTCCACTGGCGCAAATTAATGCTGTTAACCTCGACGCTCATACCGATTTCCTTCCGATGGAAGGAAGGCATAGCGGAAATAGTTTCCGGTACGCTGATGAAGATGGTTATTTACAAAAATATTGCGTGGTAGGCGTCCATGAGAATTACATACCTCAGAATGTCTGGATTGATATTGTTAACAATCCCTTTGTTGACCTGATCACCTACGAAGATATCTTTCTTCATGGAAAGCGAAGTTTTATGCAGGCGGTAACGGATGCCATTGAATTTACACAGGATACCTATACGGGCATAGAAATGGATCTCGATGCTATTGATAATATACTGTGCAGTGCCATCACTCCCTCCGGCGTCTCACATCTTCATGCACGGCAGTTCATAAATCTTGTTACCAGGGAAACCAAAGTTGCTTATCTCCATATTTGTGAAGGGGCCACCGAAATGGAAGATGGAAATGCAAATGCGTCTACCGGCAAGCTAATCAGCTACCTGGTAGCCGATTTTATAAAGGCGCTGGCGTAGCGCTGCCGGGTATCGGGTATCCCTTTCTGTTAGTATCCCATCAACGCCAGCCTGTACCGTAGAGACGCCATGCTGGCGTCTGGCAGGGTCAAGGTGCTACCACATTGAAGTGAGGGCGTCTCTTCAGGACGTGACAGGTGCATCTACGTCTCCAACAGTAGGAGCCATGTGAACCACCATTGATTCGACGTCTTGTATCCCATATTGGTTTACTGTTTACATAGCGTGCAAGACGCCAGCATGGCGTCTCTACGATACCCGAAAAGCTTACAGCTGATCGCTGCCTCTCAAAACGGTATCCCGATATTCACATAGCTTCTTACCTGTTTAGACTGGTCACTGTACATGGCACTTAGCTCAAGAGAACCGATTGCCAGGTTATACGCAAAAGTGACCGAATGGCCTGAAAGAAAGTCGGGATTGCTGAAGAAACTGCTTTTTCCAACGAAGTTGTTAAACAGGATGTTTGTTCTTCCAATAAGATAGATGTTATTGAAAAGCTGGTATCTTAAGCCCAGCTGCAAACTTGCAACACTCGGCGAATAAAATGTACCTTCTTTCAGCCCGGCAAAAGTGACCTGGTTTCTAAAGAGTGGCGTAAGTCCGCCTATGGCAAATTCGTTCATAATACGCTGGCTGTAATTAAAATTTATACCGGTTTGCGATTGCAACATAAGCACATACCTGTCACTGACAGGGATATAGCCTTCAACTAAAAGAAGCACGCGCCTGTACCGTTGATAGCGGATGCCCACCGAATCGGGATTGATTACCGGTTGACCATTTAATAGAAGCGTAATAGCAGGATTTTGTTTGAAAACCATATCAGCCTCAGCTTCCAGTCTTACACCTCTTTTTGGATAGAGGCTGCGGTCGAGCGAATTATGCGTCAGGAAAGCAAATGAGGTGGTAAAATTGTTTTTTCCTTTTAATTCAACATTGGAAGCAATAGACGGGTTATACCGAATCCACTCAAAACGTGTACCCAATCCAACTGTCAGGTGCCGGTTGGTAGAGAATTGAAATCTTCCGTCTACGTTAAAATAATTTTGTCGGTAAACACCGTCCTCCTTAAAATTATTGTAAGTGGTAATGTTTAACCGTTCGGTCTGCATGCCAAGTATGAAGGCGAAATTTTTCAGCCTGCCTATATATTGCAAATGTTCGGCTCTTAGCCGCATGTTTTCTCCGATGTTCAACGTTACCAGGTCCCTGGAATTTGGGAGAATGAAGTTGCGTGAAGTCAGGTTCGCAATGATGCTGATGCCTCCAAATTCGTTATAGTGTAGTCCGAGCTTTGAAAAAGTAAGCGCATTTTCCGTTACGTCAAAGACGACCTTTTTTGAACCATCGTTTAAGGGTTCCAGCGCGTACACAATTCGGTTATAATAACGGGTACCGAAGGCTTTGCGAACCATTCGTGAAAGGTCTTCAGCAGTGTAATGATTGTTCAACTCAAAATCTATGGTATGTATAAAAAACTCTTTGGTTGTTTGCTTAAGACCGTTCACTTCAAATGCTGATACCTTTCCTGCCGTTTTTTCAGGCAACCTGTTCTTTTCAATAAGTTGTTTACCATATATGGCGTCCAGCGAATCAGCCATCTTCCTAAAGGCCGGGTAGTATTTCCTGCCTTCTATCATTCCCACCTGGATAATTTCCTCCGACTGGTTGAAACTTCCCATCGTAAATTTTTCCAGGTCTATCGGGATGTAGATATTGCATAGCGGAACTTCGTTCTTGCGGTCTTCCGCCTCCCTGAAAAAAGCAACCTGGAATAGTATCTGCAATGCATTCAATACTTTTTTTGAAGGATACAGGCCGCTGGCCACATTACTGCCAATGATAAAGTCTGCACCCATTTCCTTTACGTCGCGAACAGGAAAATTCCTGACTATTCCACCATCTACCAATTTTCTTCCCTCGTAATCGATTGCAGTGAAAATAGAAGGGATGGCCATACTCGAACGGATGGCCGTTACGATCTCGCCCCGGCTCATCACCACTGCCTCCCCGCTACCTACATCAGTACCTATACATTTAAAGGGAATATTAAATTTTGTAAAATCTTTTTCGTAAGCGACCGGTGAAAACAGTTCAGCCAGTTTCAACCACAACTCCTGGCCTTCGAGAACCCCACTGGGAAGGCTGAAACTATTATTTTCCCAGGGTAGCTCAATGGCATACTTCCCGTACTCTTTTTTTTCTTCCATGATCATGCTGCGTAAAGAGGACTGGTTACTTAAGAGCAGGTCCCAATCAATCTTTTGAGAAATTTTTTCTATGGAATCGGCGGAGTAGCCAATTGCATATAAGGCGCCAATGACGCTTCCCATGCTTGTTCCCGTGATATAATCGATTTTGATGCCGGCGGAATCTATTGCTTTGAGTATTCCAATATGAGCGAGCCCTTTCGCTGCGCCTCCGCTTAATGTGAGGCCAATTTTGGGCCTTACCAATTTCGTTTGTGCATGCAAGTTGGCAACAACCCAGAAGAGTACCAGGAAAGCTGTACTATATTTCGCGGCTAGCTGAACCGGGTTGCTTGAACTTCTTTGCATTTCGACTATTAATTCCTGGCAGAATGTTTTTCGAATAAGCAGGCTGTCAGTCTTCAAAACACGGGCTTTGCGCAAGTATGCTTACACGGTTATCATCAACATTTTATGTATTCAGCCTGGCCTCCAGGTCAACGATCTGTTCGAATAGCTGTTCGTACTGCGCATTAGCCAGCAGAAGATCCTGGCTTGCTTTTTTGTACGAAGATTCTGTCTGTATAAATCTTTGATTGTTAGAATATACCTCGGGTGTTGACAGGTCGGCTTCAAATTTTTTTCGTTGTTCAGAAAGCCTGGCAATTTGTTCTTCTATTTGTTGAAACATCCGCTGTTGCTTCTGCAGTTCTTTTTTGACATCCTTGTTGATGGCTCCTGACCTGCTATCAGTATTTTCCTGTTGTGCCGAGTGCCTGTTTTGCGGGCCCCTGTTCTCTGTGATTACTGGCACAGCATCTACTTGTTTTTGTTTCTTTGTTACCACTGACGCTTGCTGGTTATCAGCAGCTTTTCTTATAGCTGCCTGCACTTTCACTTCGGCTGCTCTCCTTTCTTTCCATTCAACCCATTCTGCATAAGTTCCTTTAAATTCACGGATTTTCAGGTCATCTATTTCCCAGATTTTGTTGGCAGTCTTGGAAATAAAATAACGGTCATGGCTAACCAGTATGAGGCTGCCTTCGTACTTGTTCAACGCTTCTATCAACAGTTCACACGAATGAATATCCAGGTGATTGGTAGGTTCGTCCAACATCAGGAAGTTTGCTTTGCTTACTATCGTTTTCGCCAAAGCTACCCTTGCTTTTTCGCCGCCGCTTAATACCTTTATCTTTTTCTCCACATCGTCGCCACTGAACAGGAAACAACCCAGCAGGGTGCGCAGCTCCATTTCCGTTTTCTGGCTGCCACACAACTTCATTTCATCAAGTACTGTGTTGTTAACATTAAGTGCTTCCATTTGATGCTGCGCAAAAAAACTTTCATCTACATTATGTCCCCATTTACGTTCACCTGAAAATTCTTCTACCCCGGCGATGATGCGAAGCAGTGTGCTCTTGCCCTTCCCGTTAGCTCCTATCAGCGCTATCTTATCACCCCTGTCAATTTCTGCGGACGCATGTTCAACGATTTTGATACTGCCAAAATCTTTACTCACATCTTTCAGTGTTACCAGTATTCTTCCGGGGGTTTTATCTACCAGGAAGTTTATTTTAATATTTGGCCGTTCAATTTCAACGTCTTCGATCCTGTCGAGCCTGTCAAGACGCTTGACAACGCTCTGCGCTGCGGCCGCTTTGCTTGCCTTTGCCTTAAATCGTTCTATAAAACGCTCCTGCTGCCTGATATAATCTTGCTGATTTTCATAGGCTCTTTGTTGCAAATCAACGCGCTGCGATTTTTCTGCTTCGTAAAAATCGTAATTACCCATATAGAAGTGAAGTTCCTTCTGGTACAGCTCCACAATTTTTGTAACCATCCTGTTAAGGAAGAATTTGTCGTGCGATACTATAACTACAGATCCTTTAAAATGTATGAGGTATTTTTCCAACCATTCAATAGATGGCAGATCCAGGTGATTGGTAGGCTCATCCAGCAGGAGCAGGTCGGGCTGTTGCAGGATCATTTTTGCCAATAGCACCCGCATGCGCCAGCCTCCACTGAACTGGCGAAAAGGTCGCTGCAGGTCTGCATTAGCGAAGCCAAGACCCTGTAGCACCTCTTCGGTTTTGTGGTGAATGTTATAACCATCCAGTGTTTCCAGGTCATGCAGTTTGTCGCTGTATTCATGCAGGAGCTTTTCGTCTGAGGTGGCTTCAAGTTGTCTGCCTAATTCCTCTATTTCTTTCTCCAGTTTCAATACCTTATCAAAAGCACCCATGGCCACCTGTAAAATGGAATCGCCGGAATCAAAACTTAAAAGATCCTGGTGCAGGTATCCGATTGTGGTTTCGCGGCCTTTTTCAACAGAGCCTTCAGAAGTCTGGTATTCATTGACAAATAATTTTAGCAGTGTGGATTTGCCAGTTCCATTATAACCGATTAATCCGATCCTTTCATTGGGTTGTATATGCCAGGTGGCATCTCGCACGATGGTTCTTGCCCCAAATTCGAAAGTAACATTCTGTAATCCAACTAACATAGGTGTTGATAATATCGTTAAGAAAGGAGGCAAAAATAGATCAATTTTACCACAAAGTCTTAGGAGGAACATTAGCTGGTGAACTGGTGGGCTCCTCATTTTCAACCCCCTGTCAACAGTTCATTGTTTGCATCCCTGAAAATACCCTTAACCGCGCCAATGGCATTATCTCTTAACTTTACGTAAATATCTTCTATGAAATATCTTATGGTGTCAGCTGTTTTTTCAGGTCTTCTGTTGTCCTGCGCGGAAGGAGGTAAAAAAAACGAAGTAAGCGAGGCTCCCGGCCAGCATTCGTTAAAAAGTAAAAATTCCGATTCATTCAACCAATCTTTTGAAAAATTGTTAACAGCGTATTATTCATTGAAAGATGCAATGGTAGAATACGATACGGTACATGCTAACGCGGCTTCCAGGCAAATCGCCAACTACGCGGATAGTTTATTGACACAGCAAAGCACCCAAGACTCTTCGAGGTTATGGGTTTCGGCCAAGAACTATGCAGGCACGATTACAGGGTCTGCATTGGCGCTTGTGGCGGAACCAGAAATACTCAGTAAGAAAAAGGAATTTCAGATGATTTCCGACGCTATGTACGACCTGGTGCAAACGGTCAATTACGACAGGCAGCTGATTTATCGCCAGCATTGCCCTATGGCTTTTAACGATGCGGAGGAAGCTCATTGGTTAAGCAATAGCCGGATGGTCGTTAATCCATACTTTGGAAAAAAACACCCGAAGTATAAATCCGGAATGTTACACTGCGGAGATGTTACCGATTCATTGAATTATAATTAGCCCATGAATAGTGAAAGAGCGTGACACCTAAATAGTTCCTGTAATATCAATTTCGATCGAGCCCCAAATACATGATTAGATTTCTTATCCTTCTACTAGCTACGCTAACGCCATTGTTCTTATTCTCCCAGAATAAATTTACACTTAGTGGCTATGTGAAAGATTCCTTATCCGGTGAAACACTGATAGGAGCTACCTTAACGGTCAATGGGCAGGGGAGGGGAGTAAACAGCAACCAATACGGATATTTTTCAATAACGCTTCCGGGTGGCAGCTATGATATCACCTGTTCTTTTGTTGGCTACCAGCCGCAGCGCATTAACGTGGACCTTGGTAAAAGCCAGTATTTGCAATTCCTGCTGCCACCTAAGATTTCTACTAATACCGAAGTACTTGTTTATTCGAGGAGGCGTGATGCGAACGTAAAAAGCGCCCAGATGGGGAAGATAGACATTTCAATGAGCCAGGTTAAAACAATACCGGCTTTCCTGGGAGAAGTTGACATACTGAAAACCTTGCAATTGTTGCCCGGTGTTCGCAACGCCGGCGAGGGAAATACCGGGTTTTATGTTCGTGGCGGTGGACCAGACCAGAACCTCATCATACTTGATGATGCAGTGGTGTATAACAGCGGCCACCTGTTTGGTTTCTTTTCTATTTTCAATGCAGACGCCATCAAAAGCGTATCGCTTATCAAAGGTGGAATGCCACCACAATATGGGGGAAGGCTTTCTTCGGTATTAGATGTGGCCATGAAAGAGGGCAATACCAACAAATTACAGGTTGATGGAGGTATTGGATTGATAGCTTCCCGTTTATCTTTGCAGGGCCCCATAAAAAAGGACAAAGCATCTTTTATCATTTCCGCGCGCCGGACTTATATAGACGCTTTGGTGAAAACCTTTGTAAAAAGTTCAAGCCAGTTTTTTGGCTCGGGTTATTATTTTTATGATCTCAATACGAAAGTAAATTATATTTTTTCAGAGAAAGACCGCGTTTACCTGAGTGGTTATTTCGGACGCGATGTATTTGATTTTAAAAATGTAAGGCGCTCGTTCAGCGCTAATATACCTTGGGGTAATTCAACAGCAACGCTACGATGGAATCACGTATTTAACCGGAAACTATTTGCCAATACATCACTGGTGTTTAATGATTACAAGTTTGCTTTTAATGCCAGCCAAAATGACTTTGACATCAGCCTGGCTTCCGGTATAAAAGACCTTACCGCTAAAATGGATTTTGACTATTACCCGGCACCCCAGCATAAACTTAAATTTGGCGGTTTATATACTCACCATAAATTCACTCCTAATATTGTATCAGGAAGGCAGGACAGTATCGAATTCAAACCAAATACCGACGGTACCAAATTTGCCAATGAATCGGCGCTGTATATACAGGATGACTGGGAGATAAGCGATAAGGTCCAGTTAAACGGCGGTGTTCGCTACAGTCATTTCGCCCAGGTAGGGCCATATACTATTTTCAATCGCGATAACAATGGCAATAAGCTGGATAGTGTTCTGTATCGTAACGGTGCGCCTGTTAAAACCTATGGAGGAATAGAACCCCGTGCCACTATGCGTTACGCTTTTAAAGACGAAGCCTCCATAAAGGCTTCCGTAACCCGCAACTTTCAGTTCATTCACCTGGTGAGCAATGCTGGGTCAACACTGCCCACCGATCTCTGGGTACCTAGCACCTACAGGGTGAAACCTCAGATAAGCTGGCAGTATTCGATAGGTTATTTTCAAAATTTTAAGGACAACATGTTTGAAACATCTGCGGAATTTTATTATAAGTCGATGCAGAACCAGATTGAATACAGGGAAGGTTATACTCCTTCCTTGAAGGATCCTGAAGAGGATTTTGTTTTTGGGAAGGGATGGAGTTACGGGGCAGAATTATTTTTGAACAAGACGAAGGGCCGCCTGACGGGTTGGATGGGTTATACTTTGTCATGGACCTGGAGACAATTCCCCCAGCTCAACAGCGGCCTTAAATATCCTGCAAAATATGATCGGAGAAATGATCTGTCTGTAGTAACTATGTACGAACTGAGTAAAAAGTGGAAGGTGTCTGCGGTTTTTATTTATGGCACTGGCAATGCCACTACCTTACCGGAAAGGTTTTACATTATTAACGGAACGCTGACGCAGGAATACAGTAAAATAAATCAGTACCGGCTGGCTGCCTACCATCGCCTCGACGTGGGAGCGACCTATACTCCTGCACCTAAAAAGTCACGGCGCATAAAAGGCAGCTGGATTTTCAGTATCTACAATGTTTACAGCCGGTTAAATCCATATTTTATTTATTATGACCAGGAAGGCAGTCCTTACAACAATACTTTGAAAGTGTCTACTAAACAGGTGTCTTTGTTTCCGATTATTCCTTCTGTAACCTGGAACTTCAATTTCTAATGTAGCAGGGAAAACAAACTGCAGTGCCTATTTGACCCTATTAGTACTTGTTTCAATAGCTACCTACCGAAACGGCACAAGTTGTTCGCCAAGAATGATGTGAGTCGAAGATTATATGGTACTTGTCCCTGGCGCAAGTGTTCCGACGGGCATTTTGGTACCAAGCATACATGCACTTTCGCCCGGAGGACAACTTGTGCCTCAGCAGAACCCTCTACCGTAGCGGCACAAGTTGTTCGCCGGAATACTTTTACAAATATTATTCATGATATCGGACTATCATGTTCACAGGCCCGGCGAAACACTTGCGCCAGTCTGAAGAATGATGTGAGCGGAAGATTCTATGGTCATTGTGCCTCAGCAGAACCATCTACCGGAGCGGCACAAAAAATTTGTATCATAAGCAGGTAATTATTTACCGGGCTTTCTCTTTGATTACCTGTGAAGGAACCGTTTTGGAAAGCCATTCAGCCTTGCTTTTTGCCGCCCCGGTTGCCGGCGAATCCGGCTTATGAATGCTGGCAAGGGTTGGCGCAATAACAAGAGAAACAATTGACATCAGTTTAATCAGGATATTCATGGAAGGACCTGATGTGTCTTTGAAAGGATCACCCACGGTATCACCAGTCACTGATGCTTTATGCGGTTCAGACTTTTTATAATAGATCTCCCCGTTTATCTCAACGCCTTTTTCAAAACTCTTCTTAGCGTTATCCCATGCACCACCTGCATTGTTTTGGAACATTCCCATCAATACCCCGCTAACTGTTGCGCCGGCAAGGAAACCACCTAATGCTTCCGGCCCTAGAATAAAACCAATTATGAGCGGAGAGAGGATAGTAATCGCTCCTGGCAACATCATTTTTTTGATCGATGCTTCAGTTGAAATAGCGACACATTTATCATATTCGGGCTTTCCCGTACCTTCCATGATTCCAGGAATCGTACGAAACTGGCGGCGAACTTCTTCTACCATTGCCATCGCTGCTTCGCCAACTGCACGTATTGCCAATGAAGAAAATATAAAAGGGATCATGGCGCCAACAAATAAACTGGCCAGTACTTTGGCCTTATAAATGTCAATACCTTTCATTTCATACCCGTTGTGTTCCACTACTCCTACGTAAGCCGCAAACAATGCCAGCGCTGTTAAAGCGGCTGATGCAATCGCGAATCCTTTTCCGGTGGCAGCGGTAGTATTGCCCACTGCATCAAGTACATCGGTCTTCTCACGCACTTCTTTAGGCAGTTCGCTCATCTCAGCAATTCCGCCGGCGTTATCTGCGATAGGGCCGAACGCGTCAATCGCGAGCTGCATGGCTGTAGTAGCCATCATGCCTGCAGCGGCAATTGCCACACCGTATAAACCGGCACATTCGAAGGCTCCCCAGATACCTGTAGCCAGTACAATGATCGGAAGACAGGTGCTTTCCATACCTACGGCGAGACCACCGATTACATTGGTAGCATGCCCCGTAGAAGACTGGCGTATAATAGACATCACGGGCCGTTTGCCCATAGCTGTATAGTATTCAGTGATCATGCTCATAAGAGTTCCTACCGCAAGTCCTACAGCAATCGCTCCCAATACACCCCATTTGGTAAATTCTATGCCACGTAGTGACATGGTTTCTGGAAGGATGTAATATACCAAGCCTATACATGCCAGTGCTGTCAGGATGATAGAACCCCAGTTTCCCATATTGAGGGCTTTCTGAACGCTGATGGTATTTACTTCCGCCTTATCGCTGATACGCACGAAAAAGGTAGCTACAATAGAAAAGAGGATCCCGACGCCAGCTATCAGCATTGGAAGTAAGATCGGGGCCATGCCACCGAAGTTATCTTCAGAAATAGTCTCCTGCCCTAAAACCATGGTAGCAAGCACGGTTGCCACATACGAACCAAAAAGGTCGGCACCCATTCCTGCTACATCACCAACATTGTCTCCAACGTTATCAGCAATCGTTGCCGGATTTCTCGGATCATCTTCAGGTATGCCTGCTTCCACCTTTCCAACCAGGTCGGCGCCCACATCGGCCGCTTTGGTATAGATGCCGCCGCCTACCCTTGCAAACAATGCAATGGATTCAGCGCCAAGTGAAAAGCCGGTTAATACTTCGATGGCTTTAACCATGGCCATATTGTATTCAGTAGTTCCCTGGGAGAGGCCATTAACAAATAGAAAATACAAAACGATGAATAAACTTCCTAGTCCGAGAACAGCCAGTCCCGCTACTCCTAAACCCATAACGGAACCGCCGGTAAAGGAAACGGTTAAAGCTTTAGAAAGGCTGGTTCGGGCCGCATGGGCCGTACGGACGTTGGCTTTGGTAGCTACGCGCATTCCTATATAACCGGCAAGTGCACTAAAAAAAGCACCAATAACAAAAGACAAGGCGATAAGCGGGTGAGAGTTTTCATTGCGGCTGCCCATAAAAGCCAGCAAGATAGCAGCTATGATTACAAAGTAAGACAGGACCTTCCATTCGGCTTTTAGAAAAGCCATCGCACCTTCGCTAATGTATTTGGCTATTTCCCTCATGCGGTCGGTTCCATCATCCTGTTTGGAAACCCAGGCATAGTTAACAAAAGTGTAGAGAAGGCCGATGATTCCCATCGCGGGAACCAGGTAAATCAGTTTGTCCATATAGCTTTAGTTACTAGTTGAAAATTTCAAGGTGGGCAAAAATAGGGTAATAAAGCCATAAAAAACCCGTCAAAGGATTATTTATGTACTTATATAAGTAGCCCAAAATGATGCGATAATCTGCATTTATTGCACTTGGAAGATTTATTTTATTTTCTTTGAATCACAGCTTTCTAGCACTTGCCAGTGACCTTTCGCTTTCCATAAAAACCACACTTGCTTAACCCGAAGCGATCTTCAGCCAACAATTAAATTAAAGACTAATCTTCTCCCTCTTCATAATTAAAAGCATCTTCATTGTTGTTGTACAATGAATCCCACTGTTTTACGGTCTTATCGCTTAATAACTCTATTATGTCAAAAACGGGGTCGGTCTTTTTCTTCCATTCAATGGATTCCGTTTCACCGTAAACCGAAATGTACATACAGTGATCTGATTCCAAAGAAACTTTTATCATAGTAACAGGTGAAGCTTCTTTTTCCTGTATCAGGTAATAACAACCGGGTTCTAACAACTCATACGAATACATACACTACATTTTATTATTAAAATGAACCAACGGGTTAGTAAAGTAAATGAAACTAAGCGAAGAATTTAATGGTACGCCGTTTAACACTGGCCATTGAATGGCATTACAGAGATTTCTGTTGTTTGAACGACAAACAAATTTAAGGGAATCAGCCCGATCATCCTAAAATCAAGGCAGCCTTTTTCGTCGGTTGTCAGGGATATAACTATACGCAATTGAAATACAATGTATTATACTGGTTGGCACGGCCATTAAAGGCTGGTAAACGAAGTGGCGTAGTTGGTGGCGATTTCTGACAGCGTAAAGGGTATTGAGATAGGGGAGTTGCTTTCCTTGAAAGCCTGCACAAGGCTTATCCGATTTTCCTGGATGGAAGAATGCTATAATACCTCGTTATATTGCCTGCCAGGTCGTTGCATTACCTGATAGCCGATGCAACCTGCCAGGTGGCTTCTTTTGAATACCTTCATGGCAAATTGGTGCAACGATTCTCCAAAGGAAATAGTTCTGACTGCAGTATCGGAATTGATCACTTCCTGAACCGTTGCAGCATGATCGAGTTGGTACTGAACTCATTGCAAGACATTTAGGACCGGTCGTTTGTCTGTGTTGGGATAAATTGTTTTATCGAGCCACATTACTTCCACTACCAGTCCTTACTTGCTGTGGCTGCCATTACATTCAAAGATTACCGTTCACTTAACAGGCCGGGCGGGTAAGCTGGTAACTGGATCACCGGTGCAATCCGATAGTACCTTTTCTAGATTCAGCAACAAGGTAGTAACCAACAGAAGGTAGTATAATTTTCACTGCTTTGTTATCAAGACTTTTTTTCTCAATCAATAGCAAGGTCTCAGCCATACTTCCTATGTAATCTTTTTTTACTGCAGATTTTTCGACACTTACATGATGAAATTCTTTGAGGATGACACGAATGGTATTAATTTCACCCGGGCTTATTATTACTGGCTCATTTAGCCAATATTCGAAGTTCAATATGCCCAGCGTATTTTTTATTTCTTCGCGAAGTTCCTCTTTAATATAAACGAATACAAAGGAAGGAAACAGTGGTTTCAGCATAGGCTTTTTCCATTCATGCCAGTCGGATTTAACCTCGTGCAGGGGGCAATAGTTTTTTACCCGTTTGCGGGTAAGCAGGCTTACAACCTTTTGCTCGCAATGCATTTTTGTACGTACAATATGCCAATTAATGCCGGGTAATGGATTGTTAGCAGAAAGTGTCAGCAGCGGTTAATTTAATGCTTAAAATGATTAAGATAAACTGTGTTGGTACTAAGTTACGGAAATGATTAAATATATCGCATCACGGTTTTTGCCCTAGTAACCGGTATTAACTTCTTTAAGGTTGCCGGTTATAGGCGAATAGTTTTTTGATAAAACCGCATCTATACTCCATTTTCCGCCTCCCATGATTATCAAAACAAAACTTACACCCAGGATGAGTAAATGATATTCGTAACCTTCAGGCCTGTCTGGAAGCATATCCCAATTCATAAAAAATCCGTTGTCCAAATTAGAATGTAGAATGATGCCGATAAAGTTGCAAAGGATGGCCAGGGCGGCAATACGTGTAAAAAAGCCGATAATAAGCAGCAAAGAACCGATAGATTCAATGATAATCACCAGGAATCCGATAATCCAGGGTAGGTTCATCTGACCTGTCATATACCCCATTGTGCCTTCGAATCCATATCCGCCAAACCATCCCAGTAGTTTTTGGGCACCGTGTGGAAATACTACCAGGCCAAGAATGATTCGGGCAACAAAAGCTGCCCAGTTATTCGGATCAGTTGCAAGTAACTTTTTCATGGTGTTTGATTTCTTGAGTAGATTATTGTTTCCTAAAAACTTTCTTTCGTTGCATCCTGGATTAAAGTCTCTGATGAATAAGAACTTTCAAACAGGCTTACTATACATTGCCGGCGTAATACCAGGCAGATAATTTTTGCAACATCAGTGAATTTCCCTCTTATGAAAAGTACTCCAATACAATTCAACCTGCGTCTACTGGTTAAAACATTAGCCGGTTCGTACGGATCATAGCGCCCATAATTGCATCCAGGGTAACGATAGTAGCGATATTACAGGCAACGAATTTTAGTAAGGTTAACCGGTTGTACTGCCAGTAACATTACCGGGTACGGGTTTTCTTAGATACAGATTAGAACAGCGTGTATTCAATGAATGAAACATGCCAGGTGCGATCAACGACTACTGCGTGTCGGTAGAAATAGTATTTAATAATCCTTTGTTAGACAGGTACTCTTCAATTTTCTGGATGGTTTTTTCCTGTACACCGTAATACGCCTCCATGAATTGAAAAGGATAAATATTCCACTTTTTTATCCACGATAATATTTCATTATTATCCAGTATATTTACTTGAATGTCTTGCGTATCGGGTTGATCGTTAGGGTTTTTCATAAAACAAGTTAACAAGGTTAGGTTATAGAGGCGTAGGCTAAGTTCAATTTCAAATTTACAGTATAAATGGTAGAATAAACTATAAAAAGTTCATTAATTATTTATTTGGAAAAAGGTTTTTTAGACGGGTTCTTACCCGTGAGTAAACAACGGCAACACAGTTTGATACGCAGACTTACGGACATTATATTATCTCCCACTAAAGCTAATCTCTATAAGGTCCTTTTATTGTTCAATAGAAGGTTACTTGTTACCTCTTCTTGAATAAATAGCTAGTCATGCTACATTGATAAATGGTAATGACTATTCAAATCTAAAATTAAAACTCATTTACCAGGTGTCCGGATGGAATGAAAATTGCAACTTTCGATTATATCACGAAAAACAGAAGATGAAAGAACAAGCTTACGAGATTTTTATAAAGTACATTAATACCCACTCGTTAATGTCAAAAAATGCAGCAAAAAAATGTGCCTACCTTGAAATAGAAGGAAGGGTGGAAGAATTGAGCCGGATGCAGGGAATGGAAAACCGAATCATGGAACTGAAAGGCATAAAAGATATGGTTTGCGATATTTAATAAACACTGCTGCGTTAAATTCAAAGGCTAGTACAACCTTTAATGTGCCTTTTACATTTACCAATCAACGAATAATTGGGAAACTGCTCCAGGTGGCTGATGGGGTCTTCACAAATTCGCTGCCAGCTTTTCAGTGTTTAGCCATCGCCTTGTTTTCCATATCAGAAGAAATCGATTTTTCTGCCGTCTCATCGTTACCGTGCATATTCAGGCATTCCCAGACTAAGTACTTCCGCTGTCCATTCCCGTGTTTTTTTGCACAACTCCTCGTTACCACCTAACGATTTTCCATAGGATGGTATCATTTCCTTTAATTTATTTTGCCATTCTTCGGTGGCTACCTTATCCGGGAAGCATTGCTGAAGCAGGTCGAGCATAATGGAAACAGCTGTTGAAGCACCAGGTGATGCACCGAGCAGCGCTGCCAGGCTGCCATCCGCAGCACTTACAACTTCGGTACCGAATTCGAGAATACCACCGTGCTCATCATCTTTTTTAATGACCTGAACACGCTGGCCTGCTATCTCTAGTTCCCAATCTTCCATCCTGGCATCAGGCAGGTATTCTTTCAGGGCCTCCAGGCGCTCTTCTGGTGACTGTCTTACCTGTTCTATCAAGTATTTAGTAAGGGGTATGTTGTGAATACCTGCGGAAATCATCGGCAGTATGTTGTTCGCTTTTATTGAAAGTGGGAGGTCGAGGAAAGATCCGTTTTTCAAAAATTTGGTCGAAAAACCGGCGTACGGTCCAAAAAGCAGTGCTTTTTTTTCATCGATTATCCGCGAGTCAAGGTGTGGCACCGACATAGGCGGAGATCCGACGGCTGCCTTCCCGTATACCTTGGCATTGTGCCGCTCAATGATGCCAGGGTTAACACATTTGAGCCATTGCCCGCTTACTGGAAATCCGCCGAAACCTTTCCCTTCCGGTATCCCTGATTTTTCCAGCAAAGGAAACGATCCTCCGCCGGCACCTATGAACACAAAATTTGATAGCACCTCCTTTTTTTTTCTGGTAGACCTGTCCTTTACGACAATCTGCCAGCATGAATCATCTGCTTTGTGAATGTCTCTCACATCGTGATTGAAATGTAACTCTACGTCGGGCAGCGTTTTGAGATGGTTAAACATGCATCGGGTAAGTGAACCAAAATTTACGTCGGTTCCGAGGTCCATGCGTGTCGCTGCTACTTTTTGCGACTCGTTTCTTCCTTCCATTACCAGCGGCATCCACTGGGCCAGGGTTTCAGCACTTTCAGCATAGATCATTCCTTTAAACAGCGCGCCAGCCTGTAGCGCATCGTATCTTTTTCGAAGATAGTCAACGTTTTCTTCGCCCCATACAAAGCTGATATGAGGAATGCTTTTGATAAAATTTTTAGGAGAACAAATTATACCGTTCTGCACCAGGTAAGCCCAAAATTGCCGGGAAACCTCGAACGACTCTGCAATTTTAAAAGCTTTGGATGAATCGATAGAACCGTCTTCCCGTTGGGGAGTATAGTTTAATTCACAAAATGCCGAATGCCCGGTGCCAGCATTGTTCCAGGCATCGGAACTTTCAGCCGCCGCTACGTCAAGCCTTTCAAAAATATCTATTTTTACATTTGGTTCCAGTTCCTTCAGCAGCATTCCGAGTGTTGCACTCATGATGCCAGCCCCTATTAAGACAATGCCAGGATTTTTTTCTTTTGTGTAATCGCTTTTACTCATTAAACTTATTAAATATTTTAAAGATAGTTGTTAAATCTAAAAAACTCAACAGCAGGTAATTATTAATTGACAGGAATGGAGTTGATCCCGTAGGTGAAGCATGGCTTAACAGGAGTTAAGACCTGATCTTACCGGGATGTTGCAGATAGGTATTCATGTACTTTCGTGAATCAAAAAAAGATTAGATTGCAGTAAGCACGGTTCATGCGGAACCATCAATATAAAGGTTATGCATTACAGTTAGTATTCCCTTATTAAGCTGCTGTTTGATTCACCAGTATTTCTTTTACAGCACTAATTTCATTTTCATACTTAATTTTCCAGATTGCATTCACTTCATGTTCATCTTTCATTCTCAACAATCCATATAAGTAATCTAACAATAAATCAACCGGGTAATACTGACCATTTTTAACATAGTCAGCCCCGATGGTTGTTTTGTTAAAGAGTTCTGTCTGCATATATTTTGAAGTTTATTTCCGGGAACATGCATTAGTGCGATGGCAGCATTCAACGTGGTATCGGAACCGGCATGCTATAACTTTCAAGCATCTGCAAAATGGACCGTACCTTTTTATTAATATCAAACCGGGTAATTTGTAACCCATAACGTAGAATGAATTTATGGTATTGCTTAAAATATTATTTTTTTATGATATTCATAAATAAGTAAACACTTAGTCGACGTAATTAAAAACATTAAAAAACATTTATTGTACTTAAGCGTCGCAATTCTTTAGTCGGATGGTTCGGGGAAATTGGAAACATTTTTAGTGCCTGGATATCAGCCAGGGGTTATCGCATGTCCGTTATCGTTTGTAGGCATTAAGGATGGATACGCCGTGCATTTAAATTCAAAGCATCTTTTTATGGTTATGCCACATGCTTATTGCAAAATGTTGCTATAGATAGCTGTCAGCTGTTAGTTATCAGCTTTCAGCTTGGAGAAACATCACTGCGTAATGTTTTTGAAGGGAATCGACATACCCGATACCTAAACCTCTGGCAAAGCCGTGAACAAAGATTTCGGCTACTGCGGATAACATGGGTTGAAATACAACGCGGTAGGTGCCATTGAATGAAGGCATGAAAAAAAGCCCGTTTTCAGGGGCCTTTTATTTATTTATTATTAGAAGACTGTGTTGCAGACATTGCTTATCAAATAACTCTCCGGCACCGGGATTGGTACTGGACGCATTTACCCCGGGACTCATTTCCGGCTTTTCTATGGTGTGGCATTTCCAGAGCTCTTTGCTTAACGGCAACTTTTTTCTTAGAAAGAGTAAGCGGTATACCGGCCGTTATGTTCCAGCCTGATACATTGGACTTAAGCGTAGTAACAGTTGTTTTACCGTTAGTTGTAGTAGTAATGTTGCTTGTGCCCAGGTTTGTAATGCCTGTTAAGCAATTCATACTGATCAGCAGCTTTCGCTGTTCGTTCTTGCTAAACTCGAAGCCAGCACCGGAAATGATGGCTGTGTTCCAATTGCCTGCATGGTACTCGTAAAGAGATTGGCCGCCCTGGATGCTGGTATTTACGTTCGGGTTTATCGCTGACGTAAGGGCAAGGCCGGCCGTTAGATGAGTAATTAAAGTCCATCCTTTCTCTTTGGCAGGCATTGTACTGTTGTTGGGTGTAGATTTCGGACGATGATGGCTGTAATAATTTCGTCCGCATCTATTTTGTGGAGGCTTAATTTGTGAAGAAGCTTTTGAAGTTTTTTTCGAAACACCCGACTTGCCGAGTGAAATTGGTTCGGTGCGGAATTGGTAGCCGCCCTCAAAATGCGTTCTCAATTTTCCGGTAGACACCTTGTAATCATTCATTCCTGTTGCCAGGTTAGAGAAGCTGTAAGTAATTCCTGAGCGATTGGTTGCCAACCCTGCAAACATACCATGTCCATTAGACGCCGTATAAGCCATTCGAAGGCCTAGATGAGGAGAAGCCTGTTTCGCGATAGGTGTAAACGCAGGATGATTGTTGTACCGGACGGTGGTCCTGGATAACTCGAATCCTACGCGGGGTAGGATGGTAAATTGCTGAGCGCTCGCTGCCGGTATACACGCTATAAGCAGTATGCCTGTTAACGTTGGAGTTCTCATAAATATTAGTTTAGATTTTAAGTAATTTAAGAATTATTCCCCAGAACGAAAAGTAAAATAATTGTTAGGTACTGCCTCAATATCCAAGTGCAAAGCGGAGACTTTTTTATCCCCGGCGGGTAGATACCAGTAGCCTTACGAATTAACTGGTAATCTGTTAACTAAAAAGGAATTCGATATCTTCAGTTGTCAGTGTTTTCAGGAAGCTTTCATCTTCTGATACCAGGTCTTCGGCCAGTTGCTGTTTACGTTGTTGTATTTCAATGATCTTTTCTTCAATAGAGTCTTTGCAGATCATCTTATAGGCGAATACATTTTTCGTTTGGCCAATGCGGTGCGTTCTGTCAATGGCCTGTTGTTGTACCGCCGTATTCCACCATGGATCGAAAAGGAACACGTAATCGGCGGCGGTAAGATTGAGACCGGTATTGCCTGCCTTGAGGCTTATCAGGAAGACATTCGTCTTATTGTCTTCCTCCTGAAATGCTGATACCATTTCAATTCTTTTCGCAGGGGGGGTTTGACCATCAAAGTGAAAGTATGCTATGTTTTGTTCTTTGCAGGCTGCCGACACCAAGTGAAGCATCTTCGTAAACTGTGAAAATACCAGTACTTTATGGTCCTTTAAATCATTACAAAGTTCATTCATGAGCATGTCTGTCTTGACCGAATCGGAGCAGGCCTGATCTTCTGCTGGCAACAACAAAGGAGAATTGCAAAGTTGCCTGAGCCTTAACATGCCCTGCAAAATTGCTAGTTTGCTTTTGTTCAGGCCCTGGTCTTTGATGCCCAGGAACACACTGTCTCTTATTTTAGTTTTTAGTTCGTTGTACATTGCTTTTTGCGCAGGCTTCATGGTGCACCACATCACCATTTCTGTCTTTGAAGGCAGGTCGGCAGCGACCTGCGCTTTTGTACGCCGCAAAATAAAGGGTGCAGTCAGTTTTTTCAACGCTATCATTTTTTCAGGATCACGATCCCGGTCTATACTCCCGGCATACTCCCGCCTGAAAAATTCCTGGCTAACAAACAATGTTGGCAACAGGAAGTTGAGTTGAGCGTAAAGATCAAAAGTGTTATTCATTACCGGCGTACCGCTTAAAGCGATGCGCGTTTTTACCTGCAGTTGTCCCACAGCTTTTGTTGTACTGGCGCCAGGATTTTTAATGTAATGGCTTTCATCCAGTACCACCACCTGGAATGGGATAGTGATCAAGTGCTGAAGGTCTGCCCTGACCGTTCCATAACTTGTTATAATGACCTGGTAGGTATTGTTTTCGAATACGGCGGGGTCACGGCCGGCGCCATGATATACGATCGTTGATAAGTGAGGGGCGAATTTTTGGATTTCCTGCAGCCAGTTATAAATTAACGACGATGGACATACGATGAGATGAAATTTGCCAGGTAGCATGGCATGCTGGTGAGCAATAAAACAAATGGTTTGCAGGGTTTTTCCCAATCCCATGTCATCGGCCAGGCAAGCGCCCAGTCCCAGGCGGGCGACGAATCGGAGC
>JBBJOD010000283.1:0-6891 GCA_037721715.1 Chitinophagaceae bacterium
GTTACCCATCAACGTTGCCATGGAGGTCTGGATTAAAATACAGATCGTTGAAATAACAATTTGTTGGCTTGCTTTTATAATCATGATGATATGTTCTTTTGATATTGTAATATGAAATAGTTTTGCTTATCTGTTAGTTGTGAATTTACATAACTATCCTGCCTGGCCATTTGTTGGAATCAGGGAAACTGATACTGCTTATCTTGTGACAATGAAATGATCGTTAACTTCAAAACCCAACTCAGGAACAAAATGTAAGTTATGAAAACAATAGGTTTAATAGGTGGTGTCAGCTGGGTATCAACAATCGACTATTACCGGTTAATTAACCAGGGCATCAATGCAAAATTAGGCGGCCTTAATTATTCCGAATGCATTATCTATTCGTTTAACTATGCTGATATTGTAAAAAATAATGAAGCCAAAGACTGGGATGCTACTTATACAATGGTTGCGGCTGCATGTAAACACCTGGTGAATGCAGGTGCAACAGCCATTGTGCTTTGTGCCAATACCATGCATGTAATTGCAGATAGAATTCAACAAGACCTTGATATACCGGTCATTCATATTGCTACTGCCACTGCAAACGAGATTAGCCAAAAGAAACTTCACAAAATAGGTTTGCTTGGAACCAGGTTTACCATGGAGCTTGATTTTTTTACATCTAAACTGCAGGACAAAAATATAGAGACAATTTTACCAGGTAAGGAGGACAGGGATTTCATTCATCACTCGATATCGGAAGAATTGGGAAAAGGAATCTTTCTATCTGAAACAAAAGAAAAGTACTTATCCATTATTAACAAACTGGTAGAAGAAGGGGCAGAAGGCATCATTCTAGGATGTACTGAAATACCTATGCTGATCAGTCAGCAGGATATGGATGTACCCGCCTTTGATACTACAGCTATTCACTCGGCTGCAGCCGTTTTACATGCGCTTCAAGAGGAGTAGTGCAGTGCCGGAAACCTCTACCAAAATACAGTATACAAAGCGGTCAGTATGCCAACGATTATAACTGAGCCAACAATAAAACCGGGTGTACAGCGAAACATCGCGGTGTCGATTTCTATCTTTTTTTCTTCCCCTTCATTTGATTTCACTGGACTTAGCAAGCTGATTATTATCATCAGCAGTAACAGCGTAATGAAAACAATTGACATCCTGTCAAGAAATGGATAGTCCGGAAACGTTCCATTCGTCCAGACAGGTAAAAATTTTAAAATCGTTGATAGGGGTATTGTTAAAAGAGCAGCGGCTAAAGCTGCAGATGAAGTAGTTCGCTTCCACAGGAATCCCATCAAAAAAATAGCCAACACTCCTGGTGAGATGAAACCTACATATTCTTGTATAAACTGGTATGCCTGGTCTAGAGATCTTAACGCAGGGGCCACTAGTGCAGCTATCAGCATGGCAACAATTACCGTTACTCTTCCGGTAATAACTAATTGTCTTTCGCTCGAGTTTTTATTAAAATATTTCTTATAGATATCCAGTGCAAATATGGTTGAGATGCTATTTGCCTTGCCAGCGAGCGACGCAACGACTGCCGCCGTAAGTGCTGCAAAAGCTAGACCCTTTAAACCCGGAGGCAGCAGGTTAAGTAAGGTGGGATAGGCATGATCCGGCCGAACGACACCTGCTTCTGTCATCTCAGCTTGAAAAAGCCCCTGCTGGTAAAGGACGAAAGCCGTAATGCCTGGCAGTACTGCAATTACCGGTATCAGTAATTTTAGGAAGGCCGCAAATAGTAATCCACTTCTGGCAGTTTTGAGGTTGGCTCCTAATGCTCTTTGAATGATATATTGGTTACATCCCCAATAGCTCAGGTTATTGATCCACATACCTCCAACAAGAACAGTTAGTCCGGGAAGGTCTTTGTAATATGGATTGGATTCGTTGAAAATCATGTGGAAATGAGAAGGAACTTTTTCTTTGATTAAGGATAATCCTTTTAATACATCTTTTCCAAAACCGAAATGTTCTGACACCATATTAAGGGCCAGGTACGTTGTGACCAGGCCTCCCAGGATGAGCACGAACACCTGGAAAACATCTGTATAACCAATCACTTTCATTCCGCCCAGCGTAACAAAAATGGCAAAAATGGCAAGTCCGGCAATGCACCATTCGAAACTGATCTCTGAAACCGATGCAATGGCCAGGGCTCCTAAGTAAAGAATGGAAGTAAGGTTAACAAATACATACACAAGCAACCAGAAAATGGCCATTACGGTACTTACCGTATTATTATACCGCTGCGACAAAAACTGCGGCATGGTATAAATCTTGTTCTTTAAATATACGGGTATAAAAAATACGGCGACGATGATTAAAGTAGCCGCTGCCATCCATTCATACGTTGAAATTGCCAAACCAAGTGCAAATCCAGATCCTGACATACCGATAAAGTGTTCCGCTGAAATATTGGAAGCGATAAGGGAAGCACCTATTGCCCACCAGGTAAGTGACCCTTCTGCCAGGAAAAAATCGCGCGAGTCGGAATGAAGTTTTTTCTTCTTATTGTATATATAATAACCGTAGGAAGTTACCATTATAAAATAGACCAGAAACACTACATAATCCGCGGAGTGAAGTTGATGCATATTGGCACTAATTATTTTGAAAGATAACAACCAATTGGTTAAATATTCAAATAATTAGGGAGATCAAGCTATCGGCTATCAGCGCTTAACTATCAGCTTTTAGCTATGGGAATCGGGACGCTGGATTGGGATCGGGTATTGCTATTACACACCTTGCTGACATACAGCAGCCATTGAACCGTGGTTAAGGCTTACCTGTGATATCAAAGAAATGCGACCGCAGGTCTCCTTTTAGCTAACAGCTGACCGCTGTCAGCTATTCCACTATATTGACAAGCGTGCCGATATGCTCTATGGTTATTCTAATTACATCGCCGCTCTGCAAGGTGAAATCATTTCCAGGCACTACGCAGGTGCCCGTCATTAAAAAAGATCCGCTCGGAAAACTACATTCGCGAAAAAGAAACCCTACCAGCTCAGTATGTGTGCGCTTCATCTGGTCAATTGAAATGGCACCTTGAAAAACAACCGCCTCGTTTCTTTCGATCCACATACTGATCATTGTATCCGGGGGAATTGGCGATGCTGCAACCAGTATACAAGGACCCAACCCTGCACTTTTATCATAGGTCTTTGCCTGCGGAAGGTATAATGGATTTTCTCCCTCGATACTCCGGCTGCTCATGTCATTACCAATTGTGTAACCTGTGATGTTACCAGAAGAACTGATCAGCAAAGTGAGTTCCGGCTCAGGCACATCCCAGGTACTGTCTTTACGGATGCGGACATGCCCGTTTGTTCCCACTACCCGCTGCGCAGTAGCCTTAAAAAAGATTTCCGGCCTCTCAGCGTCGTACACTTTATCGTAAAAGGTAGCCCCACCACTCTCCATGCTTTCTTCCATACGGGCTGTTTTACTTCTCAGGTAGGTAACACCGGCTGCCCATACTTCCTGGCTTCCAATAGGGGCCAATATTTTCTGTGTTTGCTAACACGAAGAATCGGCGTCTGGTGATCCAGAACTGATCTCTTCCATCAATAAATCATACAAATTATCACGGTTAATAAACCTATCCCAATCAACTAGTTCAGAAAGAAAACAGTTGTCGTTGTGTTCGATTACAATGGCATTTTCGATTTTGTATACTTTCATGCTATATGGGTTTGAGTTGTAAACTTACATTTAAAATGTAAACTCAGGAGATGATCAACTTGTCAAAAAACACCACTAATAGAGAAGCTTCCGGTAAAACGCCTTTGTAATCAGATCTGAAAATCTTTGAATAAGCGAATGGCTGTAAAAAGAGTGAGGTGCAAGTAAATTAAATGAGCAGTCGTAGTATACATTTTCATAACAAGAAGTTATGTGAAGCAACAACAAATCAATACAAGCTGCTTCTGTTTTGGTTTCAGGAGCATGCCTAAATAATTGCAGTCTTGCTGGCTATCCAGGCTTTTCGTCCATACCCTGGTATAACATGACGTTCGCTGTGATAGGAGGAGCGGACA
The DNA here is from genome assembly GCA_037721715.1 of Chitinophagaceae bacterium. Classification (GTDB taxonomy): domain Bacteria; phylum Bacteroidota; class Bacteroidia; order Chitinophagales; family Chitinophagaceae; genus JADCRZ01. The sequence continues at coordinate 4,059 of JBBJOD010000283.1, forward strand.
AGAGGTCCACTTTCAACGTAATCAAGCCCCAACTCATAACCTTTGTCTTTCAAGATGGCAAATTCGTCGGGATGAACGAATCGGTTTACTGGCAGGTGTTTTTTACTTGGCTGAAGGTATTGACCGATTGTAACTACATCACAACCATTTACTGCCAGGTCGCTTAAAGTCTGCACCACTTCTTCCATTTTCTCTCCCAGGCCCAGCATGATACCACTTTTTGTTCGCATGCCCCCTTTTTTCAAAGTACGGATCACTTCCATGCTACGCCAATATTTTGCCTGTATGCGTACACGGCGCGTCAGGCGTTCAACCGTTTCTACATTATGTGATACAACTTCCGGCGCAGCCTCTATGATCCGTTGAATGTTTTCTTTTTCGCCTTTAAAATCGGGTATAAGGGTCTCCAGCGTTGTTTCCGGGTTAAGTGATTTTACTGCTTTAATGGTATTGAACCAAATGATGGAGCCACCATCTTTTATCTCATCACGATCAACAGATGTTATCACCGCGTGTTTTACTTTCATCAGGTAGATGGCTTCTGCAACTCTTTGCGGCTCGTTCCAATCAATCGGGTCTGGCCTGCCGGTTGCAACTGCGCAGAAACCGCAGCTCCTGGTACAGGTATTTCCCAGGATCATGAAAGTAGCTGTTCCTTCACCCCAACATTCACCCATGTTCGGGCAATTGCCGCTTTCACAAATAGTATGCAGTTTATGCGTATCAACCAGCCCGCGAACATGCTTATAACTTTCACCAGTTGGCAATTTGACCCGAAGCCATGACGGCTTCCTGACTCTCAACTCTTCTTCGCTTACTTTTGAAACCACTGGTAACTCCTGCATAATGTAAATTCAGTTAAATAACCATTCAAATGGGTTTTTGTTTATAGTCAATTCATTGCTACATAGAAGATACTTGACTACAACGGGGAAATTTATACGATTATTTAAGAGTCAGAAAAAACTATTACACCATAATATTCATCACCTAACAATCGCATGATTGATTATTTACGCCGTCCGAACTCCAATGCAACATACGCATTGAAAAAAAACTGTTTTTCTCTTCTGTATTCGTTGCCCACCCCCATCTGGAGGATTTTTGGTGTATAAAATTCAGCGTTAATACCTGCTTCGATAGCAGTGATCATTTCGTTAAATCGGCCATAATCGAACCGGAGAGCAGTTTTTGCGTGCAGACCGGGGGATAATTTTAATTCGTTCCAGCCAACAGTGAATCCGGATGCTCCCTTTATAAAGTACCGGTCGCCAGGTGGCAGTGTATCAGTAAATTTCACCCTGAGCCTTTCACGATTACTTTCGCGCTCCACATCAACGAAATAAGGTTTTATCAGTCCGAGGGATACTCCACCAGCATAAATGGCTGTAACGGCTACCCCATTTTTATTTGCTTTACCTCCAAGTGTATATTGTTGCCCAATGCCAGCTTTAAACTGGTAAAAATTACTGGCTTTACCATACTTCGCGGAAGAAACATTACCAAAAATGTCAAAGCCAGTCGTTGTCTTCTCTTCTTTGGTGCTTAATTTTTCGTTCAATTCGAACTGTAGCAGGTTACTTTTACGGGGAGAGATGTATCTGCCTCTTTCATATAGAATTCCGTACCCATCTGTATTCAACTTTATACCAAATATACTGTGTGTGTTAAATATGATTTCACCTTCCTCTTCTTCCTGCTTAATGATTGAATTCAACCGGTCACGCTTTTCTGATTTTTTGTTTTGCCTGGGTTGGTTTCTTGACCTCGGATTATCCTGTGCTATAGTTGCTACCCCTATCAATGCCGCTACTGTCAACAACAAAATTTTTTTCACCTTAATGATTTTGAGTTTCTAACGTAAATTTATGTAAAAATTATACACAATGACCTCCACTATTATTTACGATGGCAATTTAAGAACTGTAGCAACACATATAAATTCAGGAACAGTGATTGAAACCGATGCTCCACTTGATAACCAGGGCAAGGCTGAACGATTTTCTCCCTCTGACCTTGTTGCTACTGCATTGGGCAGCTGTATGATGACAATTATGGGCATTAAGGCAAGAGATATGGAGGTGGACCTAGTAGATACCAAAATTGAAATGGAAAAAATTATGAAGGCTGAACCACGCCGTATTGGTGGTATAAATTTAACGTTTTCTTTCCCGGAAACTTTGTTGTTAGCCAGGAAAGAGCAGGTAATCCTGGAGCGCGCCGCTCACACCTGCCCAGTTATTTATAGCATTCATCCTGATATTATTGTTAATGTCGCCTTCAAATGGCAGCCGGCGGAAGTGAGTGAAGTTTAAAACCATTGCTTGCTGATCACAGCTAAAAGATGGGGCAAATAAAGTAACCAGACGCAGCTCAAGGAGCTGTATTGTATCCACCTGCAATTTATCACTGCTAATTCCTAATTCATCTCTCAACAGTCTCCTACTCTTAACAATGCGTTGCCGACGGCGCAATCGAGGCAGCGCTTATAGTCACAGTACTGCGTTTTTAGCTCGGTCAGGCACTGGCTATCATAAGCGTGCAGGTTTGCCATGCCGGTTTTTCCCCAGCCTTTCGTAATCCTGTTTTTCTCTGGGGCTATCTCTTCAAGCCAAGCCAGTGCTCTCGACTGGTAAACCGGGTCCCGCTGGTAGTTTCCATAAGCATAGAGAACAGGTAGCACAGTATTAATAAGAAGACTGTCTATCATTTCCTCACCAATATTCTTTATTCTAAATGCGCTGGTTTCATCAAACTTGTAATGATAATGCCAGTAGTCATTTGCGGTAACGTTTAGGTATCCACGCACATCTTTCAGCAAAACAGTTTCCTT
>JBBJOD010000284.1:0-6886 GCA_037721715.1 Chitinophagaceae bacterium
AGTTTCGGGTTGCCCCGAAGTAGATACCTGTATAATTTTGATGTTCTAATTTTAATAATATGATTGAGCAGAAGTATAGCAATTATGATCGTATTGCATCAGCCATCGAATACATTAAACTTAACTTTAAATCACAACCTGATTTGGAAGCGGTTGCCGAAAATGTACACCTGAGTTCCTTTCACTTTCAACGATTGTTTACAGAATGGGCCGGCGTGAGTCCGAAGAAGTTTTTGCAATTCATCAGCCTTGAATACGCGAAAGGTATTTTAAAAGACAAACAGGCCACACTCTTCGACGCCACATTTGAAACCGGCCTGTCAGGTACCAGCCGGCTTCACGACCTGTTTATTAAAATAGAAGGTATGACTCCCGGAGAGTTCCGGAATGGCGGCGAAAACCTCATAATCAATTATAGCTTCGCTGAAAGCCCTTTTGGAGATCTGATTGTTGGGTCTACCGCCAGGGGTATTTGCCACATGACCTTTTCGGATAACGAAGAAAAAGCACTGGCAGACCTGGTATCCCGGTTTCCCAATGCCAGGCTGAAGCAGTTAGTTGACATGCATCAACAAAACGCCCTTTATATTTTTACGCATGATTGGGCCGGGTTAGCAGAGGTGAAACTACACCTGAAAGGAACGGCCTTTCAGCTGAAAGTATGGGACACCCTGTTGAAAATTCCATTGGGTAAACTATCAACCTATGGTAGCATTGCCGGTAGTATTAAAATACCCAATGCAGCCAGGGCGGTAGGAACCGCTATTGCAGGCAATCCCGTTGCGTTCCTTATTCCCTGCCATCGTGTTATTCAATCATCAGGAGTATTGGGTGGCTACCATTGGGGAATTATCCGGAAGACGGCCATGATAGGCTGGGAAGCAGCGAAAGTGTATACTCCATGAGTCAGTAAATGATGCTCCAACACCAGACCTTGTCAGATCAACAAACCAGGAAATTAATCAGGCAGGCTGATATCTGTGTTGGCGGAAATAAACTGCTTAAGATTTACGGTGCGCTATCATGCAGGTCAGGCAAAAGAATGAAAAAAAGTAACCGGGTGTTTTTCTCGTCAGAAAAAGAGGCCGTTGAAAGGGCTACCGGCCTTGCGGGCATTGTATGAAAAAAATGTATCAGCGATGGCGCTCCTTTTAACCGAATATATTACTGCTCAAATACCGGTCGCCCCTGTCGCACACAATAAAAACAATGGTGCCGGAATTTAATTCCTGCGCAAGCCGTATGGCGGCAGAGGCCGCTCCCCCACTACTCATTCCCGCAAAAATGCCTTCCTTCCTGGCCAACTTGCGGGTCATACCAATTGCCTCTTCTTCGGAGATATCCATGATTCGGTCTACCCTGCTGGGATCGTAGATCTTAGGAAGGTATGCGGGAGGCCAGCGCCTGATCCCCGGTATAGAAGCGCCTTCTGCTGGCTGGCAGCCAATAATTTGAATGTTGGGGTTTCGTTCTTTAAGGAACATGGAAGTGCCCATAATACTTCCTGTTGTGCCCATGGCACTTACAAAATGAGTGACCGTTCCGGCAGTATCTCTCCATATTTCCGGTCCGGTTGTTTTGTAATGTGCGCGGTAGTTGTCAGGATTGGCAAATTGATTCATTAAGAAGTACCCGTCAGTTGCCGCTTTGCTTTCTGCGTAATCCCGGCATGCTTCAATGTTATCAAGTAAAACAACTTTAGCTCCAAACGCTTCCATGGTAAGTGTTCGCTCCCTGGTAGAATTTGATGGCATCACCAGTTCAATTTCAAGATCGAATAAACTGGCGATCATTGCCAAAGCTATTCCGGTATTACCGCTGGTTGCTTCTATCAGCTTAACGCCGGGACTGATTTCGCCGCGCTCGATTGCGCTCCTGATCATGTTCAGTGCAGCACGGTCTTTAACACTTCCCCCTGGATTGTCACCTTCCAATTTCGCCAGGATCTTCACACCTGGATTCGGATTCAACCTCGCTATTTCCACCAGCGGTGTATTGCCCACCTGGTCTAATAAACTCGCCATTTTGATTTCTTTTAGTATGATGTCAGCATTAGATCAACGCTCCAGCCGGAAACTATCAGCCATTCAATTGATCTTAAATCACAGTATTGGCCAGCGCCCACTGTTATAATTCCATTTGTACCACTTCAAAAGCCGGTTTATTATAAACTTTCGAGTCTGGCGGAACGCTCCTGGTTAACCACACATTGCCCCCAATCACGCTATTACGGCCGATTACCGTTTCTCCTCCCAGTATAGTAGCTCCTGAATAAATAACCACATTGTCTTCCACAGTTGGATGACGCTTGATGGATGCCATGCTTTTATCGACACTCATTGCACCCAGTGTGACACCCTGGTACAATTTTACATGTTTACCAATACGGGTGGTTTCGCCAATCACTATACCTGTGCCATGATCTATATACAGGTATTCTCCTATTTCAGCACCCGGATGTATGTCGATCCCCGTGTGAGAATGTGCAAATTCTGTGAGAATCCGGGGGAGCAAATCGATGCCACGCAGCAATAAGGCATGTGCAATGCGGTAAAGGGAAACGGCATAAAAACCAGGATAGGCTCTTATTATTTCAAACTCACTTCTTGCGGCCGGATCACCATTGAGTAATGCACTGATATCGGTATTGAGCACTCGATATAAGCCAGGCAGGTCATTGAAAAAGTCATGGGCAATATCCATATTATTAGCACCTGACCCCGAGTGTATCCCATTAAGTATCCGATGCAGTTCTTTCTCCAGGTAAATGAATTCATTCTCCAGTTCACCCACCGTAGAGAAAAATTGTTTGTACTGTGTTGGATATAACAAGCTGATGACCTGCAAACCCCACGCGGCTATTTCCTGGTTCGAGGGAACTGATTTTGTTTGGTGGTGCTTATCGAAAAGTTCTTTATAAAAAATGCTCTTCATTTTTAAATATTTTGGCATTTGCTAATGACTGCAATAAATCCCACCCGGGCGATCAAACACCTTTCCCTATCAATTACCCTTTTTGATAGTGATCGGGCCTGCAAATTTATAACAACAGCATCGAATGTTACTTGTTCATATTTACCGGGGTGCAAAAACGGTTGACTCCTTAAACCATCGCCAACATACTTATAATAAATCTTACCTACAATATAACGGTCCTCTTCTCCTAATAGCGCACTAATAAGCTAACTTAAAAGTCGCATAACAATGTTGCACATTCAAAAAAAAATGCGTGAAATGGACAGAAGACTAATTTTGAGCTTTAAACCGCTGACTTGAATGTCTTTAAATAAGCAGGTCAGTGTTGCAGGGGTGCTCATAGCGCTTGGAATTATATACGGAGACATAGGATCTTCTCCTCTGTACGTCCTCAACGATATCATTAGTGGTAAAGTGATCACAGATGCGCTGGTTATAGGTTCGCTGTCGTTAATCATATGGACACTAACTATGTTGCACTTGCCGCAATGACCCAAATCAGAATACAAGGCTTCGGCACCTGTTGTACAAAGGAAAACGCCGCCAAGTATGTAATAACCCTCAAGATAGGTAAATAATAATTTGATGCCATGCACCGGATTTAAAACTCATGGATATCTGTGAAATCTGCCTTATTCTTAATTACCTGGGCCAGGGGGCATGGCTGCTAAACAATCAAAATGGCAAGTTAATAACTACTGATATGATCAGCGGACTGGATCCCAGTAACGTAACGGTAGAAAAATTTCCTTTGATTGTTTCTCTTATACCAAATGTTAAATTGAAAAGAATCGAATGATGCATTCGTTAACCACTAAGCTTTCACTTTCTTAGCTTTCAACATATCCATTTTAACTCTTAGCCTGACTATTTGCGTTATCAATTTCAAAGGCATTGGTTTGTCGAGCGGAAACTGCACAGAATCTTTACCTGTTTTGTAACCAGAAAGCGCTTTTTGAAAAGCGGCTGATTCGGTGGGTGCAGGGTAAAATCCGATATGGTTTTTGAACGCAGCAAAGTGAACCAGGTTGCCATTCAGCGTGAAAGTTGGCATGGCGTATTTTACCGTTTCTTCTGCGCCTGGTGCCGCCAGTTTAACCGCGGAGCGTATTTGTTCTAATACAGCTTGAACTTCTGTGGGATACCCCGCGATGTATTCGTCGATCGTTGCAGGAAGGTTGTTATTCATTTACCTTAATGATTTTGTAATACAAATTTACCAATTTGCTGGTATAACATGCGGTGCATTGGCGACAATAAGAGGGGTTGGAAGCCACGATAGCGGCCGGTGCAAACGTCTTAATAAGGTTAAAATAGGTTCAGTGTCTCTAATACTTTATAAAAGATAGAGGTTAACACTTCAGCCAGGTGATCAATATACTCTTTTAAAACCCGGTTTTTCCTTCCTTTCAATCACTGAGCGAGTCACATCGTTGTTGCTGCAAATCGGCCTTCGTCAAATAATTTTACATTATGAAATGGGGTCACATACCATTGTGCCATATTATAACGTTTATAAAATACGGGGCATGTTCTTGTACTAAACAGGTGTGGTATTTGTAAATGATGCTGCTTTAATACCGCTTCAACGAGAAGAAATCAACCGGCTGAAAATTTGATTCACAAAGATCTGTTGGAATATTTTATGACTTATGTCTTTTATATTTTGTCTTCAATGAAATTACCTTCCGTAATCCTGCTTGTTTGTCTTTGCTCCCTCCTTGCTTTACCAACCTGCAAAAGCAAAGAAAATTTAAAGGTTGAGGTTGTGGAGCCCGATGAGCCTGTGGCCGTTGTACCTGATTCTGTATTCAAGGGTCCGCTCATTATCACTGCAGGCGGAAAATACACTGGTAATTACAAAAGTTTAGATTCCAAAGTACCTGCGATCTACATCTACACGACCGAACCGGTAGAAATTACAGGTTGCCTGATTGCCAGCGCAGGAGACCTGATCAAGTGTGTTGAAGCAACCAACCTGAATATCCACCACAACAATTTTTTCGGGCTTCCCCCTAACAATAATGAGCAATGGGGACGCGTGATAAACGTTTACAGGCCTCATACCATGGTCTTTGAACATAATTTTGTAGAACATACGGGAGGCATTTTGTTAGATCATAGGGATACCTCCGCTACCGCTGCCGTCAATGTAACGATCCGGTATAACATCATCCGCAACACAGACAAAAGAAAATCAGACTTAACAGGTGGAGAGGAAAGGTCAGTGATACAATTCAATACGGTTTCGAGAGTGGGTGGAGAAATCAGCTGGAACCAATTTGAAAACCTGCCGAACAGGTCTTTTCTACTGCACAATATAAACCTGTATAATAGCGGCGGTGTAAGTGGACAGCCTTATTTAATCCATGATAACTATGTAAAGGGAGCGTACCCTTTTCCTTTGAACGCAAATTATTATGTTGGCAGCGGTATCACGGTTGATGGCGATCCAAGTACGAATACGATGGAAACCATGTCCCAGTTCGTGAATGCGTATAATAACCAGGTGATCAGCACATGTAATGCGGGCATGAACATAGCTGCGGGCCATGATATTCACTTTTACAACAACACAATCATCAGCAGCGGTAAATACTCCAATGGAGCAAGCTCTGACCGTTTCTGGAGCGGTTGCTCGATGTGGAATGCAGCGAAAGTGCCGGTGGGCAATTTTATCAACAATGATATCAAAGCCAACAATATCGGTTATGTAAGCACTGACCGTGTTTTTCCAGCACCTGTGCGCCAGGATTTTGTAGTTGTCCCGGATAATGTTTTATCCGTCGGCCCCAACGACAATAAGGCATTGCCAAACCCAATTACGCTAGACGTTGAGAAAGCCGAGTTGACAAAATGGAAAGCAAAACTTGCCGCAAATAACATTACACTCGGTAATATGGTGAAATAATTGCATTTGCTGATGTTCAGGAATGTCGCGCTTACTCGTCAAAAGAAAATCACATCCTACCGGTTTATAAATTTGCATCATTCAATTTTCCCTTCAAATGCGGCTCTCTGCACCTTTACTTTAATTCCTGATAACACTTTATCATATAGTTTGGCTTGTGTTGATTACAGAATAATATAAGTATGTTTCATTAAGTGATAGTTTCATCAATTTGTTCGCTGAATTTCTTCTTCCGCAGCCGTTTTACGTTGCCGGCTGCCTTTAAGTTGCTGGTTACCGAAGCTATAGGTTAGATTAAGCATGACAATTCTTGTATCCATCCTGATACTTCCTCTACTCGAAAAGCCTGGAGCGTCTATCCTAAATAATATCTTATTCGTGCGCAGCGCATCCTGCAAACTCAATTTGGTTTTCCATCTTGAGCTGAAAGTTTTTTGTAAGCCTGCATCTACTGAACCAAGCCAGGGGGATTTTGAAAGCGCATAAACGGCCGGTGTCCACAGCCATCCACCTATTTCGCCGGTCCAGCCTTTGCCAAATATAAACATGTTTGTAGCGTTTAATTTTCCTGCTATTTGTTGTACATGAATAGGGGAACCTTTGTATGTGTAATCAAAAAAGCTATAATTTCCCATTAATGTTCCCTGAAGGTTCCAGCCTTTCATCACTTTCATGGGGAAACTTATGGTTAAACTATAGGCTTGTGACTTGCCAATATTTTCCGGCATGCGGCGGCTTGTTATCTCATCCATTGGCTGAATAACAAAGAATTGAAGGTCCGTAACAAAGCTGGCTGCAAGGGAAGTAAAGATTTTTTCTTTATATCCATGCCTGAGTTCGAGAGATTGAGTATACTGAGGCTTTAGAAATGCATTGCCGGAACTGTAAGTATATGGGTCTAAGTAGGAACGTGCCGGGTTGAGGCTTTGATAATTGGGCCGGTCAATCCGGTAGCTGTACGAAAATGCCAGGCTATGATGTTTGTTTAAGGTGCGCATC
>JBBJOD010000285.1:0-6878 GCA_037721715.1 Chitinophagaceae bacterium
TTTCAGGCTTAATATCCCGGAATAATCGCCGGCATTGAATCCGGTCAGGTACAGCTGGCCATTCGCTTCGATATCCCATTTCTGGTTACGGGTTTTGTTGCGGTACTCACCATGAACCATCAGGTTATAAAATTTCTTTTCCCCGCCATCAAAAACACCTTTTACATTTTGAATGGTGCCGCCAACCTTAATAAATTGCTGCGCATTTTTTTCATCTGGAAACTGGTAGACAGACAAATCATTAACCACCTCATTCCATTTGTCTTCTATGGTAAGGCTGTCAGGATTCTGGATAAACCCATAAAACCGCCGGTAGAAGCCAGTATCCGGATCTTGCTGTGAAGATGCCAGGTCATAAAAGCCGTATGTGTAAGAACTTGAGCGGAAAGTATGCTCTACCCTTAGTTTTGGATAAAAGAGCTTCACTACGTTTGAATCAGTTACTATGGAATCTTTCCTTCCGAGGTCGTATTGCTGCCTGAACATGAAAGTCAGGTTCTTGTACTTGGTGCCGGTATTAATGGTACTGCTAAAAACGCTTCGCGTAGCTCCTACGTTATTGCCCAACTGTACAGGAATCAGTAACCGGTTGTTATAGGATTTTACGTCTTCCAGGTAATTCTGGTCACCCATTATTCCACCATTTTCAGCGGACTGTATCTTGTTATTAATAAGAATAAAAAAATTGCGATAGCGCCTGTTTTTTGACTGGTAAGCAGAATTGAGTCGGTAACTGTTGTGATTGGTATTTTGGTTCTTGTAGTAACCAGGCGCATTGATGAGACGGTATTGAAAGGCGGCATTCCAATCGGGCGTTATGTTCTGCGTATGCAGTAAGTTGATCATCTGCTCCGTTTTACTGGCGAGCAGGTAACCCAGTTCAGAATAAGGCCTTGTTGTGTTGAAGAACCTGGTTTCAGGTATATTTAACTGGTAAATATCGAAGGCATGAAACCCGGGGTCCCAGCCGGCAGTTCTCATCGGATTGAAGATGAGCGACCGCGCGGCATTTCCAGTGTTTCCGAGGTAGATATAGTCTGCCGGTATCGGAAAGCGTTTTGTAAAATCAGAAATGGTTGTATCGAAACGATAGTAACGGCTGGTATCAAGGTATCTGAAGGTGATGGTGATAGAATCTTCCATGCCGGTTCGGTGTGAAAGGCTATCCTGCCCCTGCCCGCCTGAACGGTTACTAAATCCACCTCCCGGCAGTTTCTGCAACATTGGATTTTGGGAAGAAACGTTCAGCCAGGTGCTTCCCATCATAACAGTGAGTAAAATCGATATGTTTAGGTTTTTAAACAATTGGCAAAACACGGCAAATTATGCCATAAATCGGGATATGTGGTAAGAACTAAGTTTAATCATGTGTTAATCATAACCTGGCGACTAACTCTTTGAAGATTTTAGTTAACCGGGGCTCGGCATCTTTGGCCGCCTGTAGAACTTCGTCATGTGTGATCGTGTTCTCTTCTTCCCTTATTCCGATGTCCGTAATTACACTCATGGCGAATACAGGAAGGTCAGAATGCCTGGCAACAATCACTTCCTGCACAGTACTCATGCCCACTGCATCTGCTCCCAACAGGTGCAACATCTTATATTCGGCCCTGGTTTCAAAGGTGGGGCCGGTAACTCCTACGTAAACACCTTCTTCAACATCAATATTGATTTCTTTTGCAATCGTTTTGCCTATCCGGATTAGCTCTTTAGCATAAGGTTCACTCATGTCTGGAAATCGCGGACCCAGTTCTGAGTAATTTTTTCCTAGTAAGGGATTGACTGTTAAAAGGCTTATATGATCTTTGATTATCATTAGGTCTCCCACTTTAAACTGTGGATTTAATCCCCCGGCAGCATTGCTTATAAGCAGCGCGCCGATGCCCAACGCTTTTAAAACCCTGATGGGGTATGCAACGTCGCCTGCGGAATACCCTTCGTAAAAATGAAACCTGCCCGACATGGCCACCACTGTTTTCCCGCCCAATCTTCCAAATATCAACTTGCCGGAATGCCCCAAAACGGTAGATTGAGGAAAATAAGGAATGTTGTGATAATCGATCTCTTTTTCTATGTCGATCTCATCAACCAGGTTGCTCAATCCGCTCCCTAATACAATACCTACATCAGGCCTTCCAGGAAATTCTGTTTTAATATACAAAATTGTTTCTCGTATTCTTTCCGGTATGTTTTGCATGATTGATCCAGTTGTAACAAGTAATAACTAATAAAATAAAGGAACATAGAAAGTACCTCGTTGTGGCATATTGATAATTGCCTGGCAAATATAGGAACGCGCGGGTATCACTTGTTGTTTTATACCGTTCATAAAAATGGACTTAAAAGATTATATTTACCGGCTTTATCAATTGCATTCCATTGAATGAATGAAAAAATTCCGTTTCTTTTTTTCCTGCTCTTAATTAACTTATGTATACAGGCCCAAATTTGTACGGGCAGCCTGGGAGACCCTGTTGTAAATGTAACTTTTGGAACAGGATCAAACCCGGGAAACCCACTTTCAAGGTTTGTCAGCAACTACAATTATACATCGGTTGCCTGCCCACAGGACGGCTTCTATACAATTGTAAACAGTACCACCGCCTGCCACTCCAATACCTGGCATTCGGCCGCCGAAGACCATACACCGAATGATGTGAATGGCTATATGATGATAGTCAATGCTTCTTTCAACCCTGGCGACTTTTACCTGGACACAGTAAGAAGCCTTTGCCCCAATACAACCTACGAATTTGCCACCTGGATCATGAACGTATTAAAGCCATCAGCCTGTTTCAACAACGGAAAGCAACCCAACCTTAGTTTTAACATTGAGACAGTTACCGGAACTAAGTTGGGCAGCTATAATACCGGAGACATAGCGCAAGTATTTTCAGGCGCATGGAAACAGTATGGCTTATTTTTCACCACCCCACCTGGAGTTCAAAATGTGGTGTTACGACTCACCAATAATGCGCCTGGAGGCTGCGGTAATGACCTTATGCTTGATGACATTACCTTTCGCCCATGTGGGCCGCAGGTGAATGCCGCCATTCTTTTTAACGGAAGTACCACTTTAGTAGACGTTTGCCAGGACGATACCCGCCCGTTTACCATGAGTGCCTCATTATCGCAGGGTTACATTAACCCGGCGTATCAATGGCAGATTGGTACTGACAGTACTACATTCACTGACATCATTGGCGCTAGAACGACCACCTATACACGATTTGCTACCGGTCCCGGAAAATATTATTACCGCCTGTCTGTAGCGGAGGCAGGTAATATCTCCTCGGCATTTTGCAGGGTTGCTTCCAATGTTCTCGCGATCAGTGTAAATAACAAACCAGCCATACAGGCTTCCGTTAATACACCAGTATGCGAAGGCGGGCCCCTCAGTCTTTCAGCAAAAAACGGATCTGTCTATAGCTGGACAGGGCCAGATGGTTTCCGTTCCACTCTTCCAAGCCCGCAAACCATCGCTACACTGAATAAAACAGGCATGTATCATGTAAATGTTTCCACCGCCAGTGGCTGTACGAATAACGACTCGGTATTTGTTAGGGTTTTTCCCGGGGCGATACTCGAAGCAGGATCAGATCAGACAATTTGCGAGGGAAACAGTATTTTGCTGCAGGCAACGGATGCTTCTTCTTATCAATGGAATCCGGGTAAAGGGCTTTCTTCTACTACTATCCGGAACCCGATCGCAAGTCCTGCTGATTCCACGCTTTTTACGTTGACAATAATAGACAAGAACGGATGTGCTAAAACCGATTCGCTGCGAATTAATGTCCTTAAGAGGCCGGTTGCCGTGGCCGGTACTGAAATACAAATATTTGAAGGACAGTCTGCTACCCTGAATGGCACCGTAAAAGGAACGAATATCAGTTACTTTTGGACGCCGCTTAGCTTTATGACAAACAGCAGCCGGTTGAATCCCACGGTTACACCGCCCGATAATACAACGTATACGCTGCATGCGGTATCAAATGCAGGATGCGGCAACGCACAGGACGAAGTATTCGTCCGGGTCTTCAAAAAGGTGGTGGTGCCCAATGCTTTCTCTCCCAATAATGACGGTATAAATGACGAATGGAACATAGAAGCTTTGTCAACTTACAATGAATCGGCCATCTCGGTATTTAACAGGTATGGTACGCAGGTTTACCAGTCGAAGGGTTACAGCAGGAAATGGAATGGCAGGTATAATGGTAACCCGCTTCCCTGGGGTACTTATTATTATATAATTGACCTCAAGAACGGCATGCCTGTATTAAGCGGTTGGGTATTGATTGTTAAATAGGCCGTAATAAAAGATAACCGTGTCATGTCCTGATAGCTGATAGCCGACACCCTGTTAGCTGACAGCTTTTCTTTATGTTTGCAAAAAATTACAAATGAAAGAACTGGTACTCGAAGCCTGGAATAACCGCGCATTATTACAGGAGGATAAATATTCAGAAGCAATCAAAAACGTTATTGAAGAAGTAGATAAGGGCAGGTTGCGTACCGCTTCACCTACAGGGTATACCGCTGAGGGCGGTTCAAGCTGGCAGGTCAATGAATGGGTGAAGCAGGCGATACTTATGTACTTTGGCATCCAGCAAATGGAGACCTTTTCGCTCGCCCCTTTCGAATTTTACGATAAAATGAAACTAAAAAGCGGGTATGCATCACTGGGAGTTCGTGCTGTACCCCATGCAGTGGCAAGATATGGAGCCTACCTTGCGAGAAACGTTGTACTAATGCCCAGCTATGTGAATATCGGCGCCTATGTTGATGAAGGCACTATGGTAGACACCTGGGCAACTGTAGGAAGCTGCGCGCAAATAGGAAAAGGCGTTCACCTGAGCGGCGGCGTAGGAATAGGCGGCGTTTTGGAACCCTTGCAGGCCTCGCCCGTGATTATTGAAGACGGCTGTTTCCTGGGCTCACGTTCCATTGTTGTAGAAGGGGTTTTGGTTGAAAAAGAAGCGGTTTTGGGTGCAAATGTTGTATTAACCCAAAGCACCAAGATCATTGACGTAAGCGGCAGCGAGCCGGTCGAATACAAAGGACGAGTGCCCGCGCGAAGTGTCGTTATTCCAGGATCGTACCCCAAAAAATTCCCGGCAGGCGAATACCATGTAAGCTGTGCATTAATAATTGGCAAAAGAAAACCTAGCACAGATCTTAAAACAAGCCTGAACGACGCGCTGCGCGATTTCAATGTATCGGCCTAAGTTATGGCAGCTGGTATTTGCATCAACGAAATGCCTACACCGGGCTTTCAGTTGTGAATTTCCATGAATTGAATGAGCTAAACAGTTCGTAGACAACATCCGACCCGTACCTAAAAATGACTTCCATAACTAAAAAGCCGGATATTCCAATTGCCGGCTTCCTGTTTACCTTACTGGGTGCTGTATTGTTTTCAACCAAGGCCATCATTGTAAAGAAAGCATTTGCCGAAACTCCGGTAGATGCCCTGACCCTGCTCACTATTCGCATGGCTTTTTCTTTACCTTTCTTTCTGGGTATTGCAATCATCTCATCTAATAAAAAAGAAAATACCAGGCTCACCAAACAGCAATGGATATATATCAGCATCGTGGGCATTTTCGGTTATTATTTTAGCAGCCTCTTTGATTTCATTGGGTTACAATATGTTTCCGCGGGCCTCGAAAGGCTGATACTTTTTCTGTATCCAACGTTCACTATTCTAATCAACGCCTTTGTATTCAGGCAAAAAATTAGCAGGGTTCAACAATTGGCACTGGCACTTACTTATACAGGGATTGCCACTGCGTATATCGGTGAACTCCAGTTAGACGTGCATGATCCACTGTTTCTGTGGGGCAGCTTCCTCATCTTTTTGTGTTCGATTACGTACGCCATATATATTGTAGGAAGCGGAAGGATCATCCCGGTGGTGGGTCCCACAAAATTTACAGCTTTTGCGATGCTGGCTGCCACCGCAGGAATTTTTACTCATTTTCTGGTAGCGGGAAATTATCATACGCTCTCCTTCGGATCAGGGTCATGGTACTACGGAGTTACCCTGGCAATAGTCGCGACTGTGATCCCCGCTTTCCTCATTTCAAACGGCCTCAAGCGCATCGGCTCAAACAATGTTGCTATCATTTCAGGGATAGGTCCGGTCTCCACCATCATCCAGGCTCATTTTATTTTAGGCGAACCAATTTTTATCGCACAGCTGATCGGCACATCGCTTGTAATCCTGGGTGTTTTACTCATTGGCTGGAAACGCTAATTATTGCAGGCAATAAGCTCAATAACTTCTGAAAAAGAACATCAGACTTTGTTCGATTATGTTTTTAACGTAGGTTTGCAGCCCTGATACTTTTAACAGGCCCGGGTGGCGAAATTGGTAGACGCACTGTGTTCAGGTCGCAGCGTTCGCAAGGATGTGCTGGTTCGAATCCAGTCCCGGGCACCATATTAAAAAGCTCCGAATCTTCGGAGCTTTTTTTGATTTACTTGTCTTTGACATCCTTTGCTGACCTGCATACGCTTCTGTCTTCTAAATCAAACTTCATTGATTGCCGATTAAAAAATTGAGTGTCTCTTTTAAATATCATCCGTCTCAATGCTCTGCATACTTGAAAAAAGATAGAATGCACCTTTAGTTACAATCTTTATATCAGGTTGTACTTTTGCCATTAGATTTATTTCTACATACCCTAATTCTTCTACACCTGTAATTACTTCTATCAATTTGAAACGATGCTTCTCTACAAATTCATTTTTATTGACTTCCTTATCATCTGCATCTTTTTTGATTGGTTCATTCTCTATGCCTTCAAAAACAAAAATGTATGACTTGTCATTTGCTTTTACGATGGCATCTTTTGGAACTGCTGATACTAATTGCT
>JBBJOD010000011.1:0-23220 GCA_037721715.1 Chitinophagaceae bacterium
CAGACGCCACCGGAAGTATTGAACCATAATCAAGAAACGCAAGGTCGCCGACTCATTCGTACCTGCCGGTAATATCCATAAGACGTGATTTTAGGGAATGGAAGTAAAATTCCTAAACACCAAATAAATCTAACAAATTATAATTCTACAGCTTACATTTATTGTAAACTTTAATTGCTTCATATGAAAGAAATCCTTCAACAATCTGACTCTTTCACACCTGTCTTGAGCGCTGGACGGTTGATTGCCAAGAAAATCACCTTCTATTTTATTGTCTTTTTACCCTTCCTGAGTTCTTCACTCCAAATCCTTGCTCAGAATCACATGGTAACCGGTACAGTAACCGACCAGGACGGCAAGGCCTTAATCGGCGCCAGTGTGACGATAAAAAACACCCAGGGAGGAACCTCTACAGATGCAAATGGTAAATTTTCTCTTAATGCTCCAAATGCCAACAGCACTTTGGTTATTACCTCAATTGGTTTTACAACGCAGGAGGTGCCTGTGAATAACCTGTCAACTATTAATGTTTCCATGATTCCAGACGCCACCGCCCTGAAGGATTTCGTGGTAGTTGGCTATGGAGTACAAAAGAAAAAAAGCCTTACAGGGGCAGTTGTTTCTGTTGATGAAGAGCAACTGAGGGCCATGCCTGTCGGTAATCCCGTGTCGAGGCTCCAGGGGCGTGCAGCCGGTGTTACCATTACGAACAACAATGCGCCGGGTGCAGGCTCTACGGTTCGTGTGCGGGGTTATGGCTCGCTGGGTAATAACAATCCCCTTTATGTAATCGACGGTATCCCCAGAACAGGCATGGACAACATCAACCCGAACGACATTGAATCGATGACCATTTTAAAAGATGCTTCGTCCTCGGCGATTTATGGTTCACGGGCGGCTAATGGGGTTATCGTTGTTACCACCAAGCGGGGTAAGGCCGGACAACCCGTTTTAAGTTTAGACGTACGTTATGGAATTCAACGAAAAAGCAATCGGCCCGACTTAATGAATTCGAGGGAAGCCGGAGAGAATTTGTGGCAAAAATTTAAAAACATGGGTCTGAAACCGGGAGATGCCGGCTGGGGCAACGCACAGTACGGTTCTGGCCCAACGCCGGTGGTTCCTGATTATATTTTTCCCGCTGGCAGAATGCAGAGCCAGGTAGACGAAAGCACGTACAACTGGCCCAACCCTTACAATGCAATCACCAGGACTAATAAAGGGGAAACAGATTGGTTTGAAAAGGTTTTCGTTACGGCGCCCGTCCAGGAATATAATGTAAGTGTAAGCGGAGGAACTGTTGGAAAGAGTAACTATGCCTTATCGGCCGGTTATACGGATCAAATGGGTATTGTAAATTATGGTGGAGACGCCATCAACGGCGCAACAAATGGTGGCTATAAAAGATATTCGTTACGTTCCAATGCAGATGTTAACCTGAATGATTGGTTGAAAACAGGGATAAGCCTCAGTGGTACATATAGTAACCTGAAAGGCACTACCGGTGCCGGGCCGGTAACTACGGTGCTCACCCTTAATCCACTCCTTCCTATTTATGACATTAAAGGGAACTTTGCAGGATCGAAGACGCCCGGAACCGGTAACGGACGTAACCCTGTCGCTGAACTGATCAGAAACAATAATGATTATACCCGAGGAATGCTGCTCCAGGCAAGCGCCTATGCCCAGATCTCCTTTACAAAAAATTTGATCTTTAGAACATTGTTTGGTTTTAATTACGATGCGGGCAATGCATTGGATCGCGCCCTGGTAGATCCGGAATGGAACCAGACCTCCCTGGTAAGTAGTTTGATCTCCACCTCAACGACTGGCTTGCAATACAACTGGGTAAATACGCTCAATTACCTCAAGACGATAAATGACGATCATAATTTCAACGTGTTATTGGGTTCAGAAGCCATTGACAACATTTCGCAATTTGTAACCGGAAGCCGTTCAACATTTGCCTTTACAAATCTTGACTATATGGTTTTGAGTGCAGGACAAAAGGATGTAACCAATGGTGGTACTTTTGACCAGTCACGGCTGTCGTCCTATTTCGGCCGCTTAAACTATGACTACAAAGGCAGGTACTTATTGGAAGGGGTAATCCGCCGCGATGCTTCATCGCGTTTTGTAGGCAAATACCGCTGGGGAACGTTTCCGGCATTTTCTGCGGGATGGAGAATTTCGCAGGAAGCTTTTATGCAGAACATCAATTGGTTGGATGACCTTAAGCTTCGTCTTGGCCTGGGTAAGAACGGTAACGACAACGTGGGTAACTATAATGCGTATACTACCTATATTGCGAATGGGAGCGAATCTTACTATAACATCTCTGGTTCCAGCAGGAGCTCTTCCGTAGCAGGTTTCCACCAGTCAACACGCGGAAACCCTGATGGCCGCTGGGAAACCAGCATAGCCCGGAATATCGGTCTTGACGTATCGCTATTCAAGTCGAAATTTGAAGCCAGTCTTGATGTATACAACCGTTCAACGATTGATATGCTGTATGCTGATTCAAAACCGGCCACCTGGGGTCAGGTGAATTTACCTAATGTGAACATTGGGGAGATGAAAAATAGTGGTTTTGACTTGATGCTCACCTATCGCGGAAAGGCAGGCAAGGACCTAAATTTCACCATAAATGCAAACCTCTCGCACTATGAAAATAAGGTCGTTAAACTGAATGGTAACCTTAATGAAATCCGTTTTGGAAATGCTACGGAAGCCAGTTTTAATACTGCTACGGTGGCAGGGAGGCCCTTAGACGCTTTCTACGGTTATGTGGTGGAAGGCATTTTCAATACCAAAGAAGACGTTGCCAACTGGCCCAAGTTTAATCCAACCGTGGCCGTTTTAGTTTTATACCGCATGCCTGGCGTATTTAAATTCAAAGATGTAAACGGCGATAACAAAATTACTCCGCTCGATCGTACTTTTATCGGCGATGGGTACCCGAACTTTTCTTATGGTTTTAATTTAGACGTTAATTACAGGAATTGGGACATGACCATGTTCTTCCAGGGCCTTCAGGGCAGGAAGATAATCAATTCAGTTAGCCGCAACATGCTCTTTATCCGCCAGGACGGCAACTACCTGAGAAAGCGTCTGTATGAATCGTGGACGCCTGAACGTTATGCAAGCGGTGGAAAAATAACAGTGCCGATTACTATTAATAACGACGCCAACATGCAGTTGCCCTCTACATTTTTTATGGAGAAAGGGGATTACCTGCGGATGAAAGACTTTCAGTTAGGATATACCTTAAATCCCAAAGTGCTCAGCAACATCAAAGTGAACAGCCTGCGTGTCTATTTACAGGCGTCCAATCTGTTTACCCTGACGAAGTACAGCGGAATAGATCCTGAAGTAAACGAGCAGGGAATCGATAACTCAGTATATCCCACTTCGAGGATCTTCGTTTTCGGATTTAATATGAAATTATAAGAGGCACTCATTACAAAAATTAATATAATTATTGTTTTATGAAAAAGATATCTGTTTTTACAATAGCAGCATTAACGCTCTTATTGGGTGGTTGTAAAAAAGACTGGCTTACCATCAAGCCTAAAGGGCAAGCTAATTTCGAAACATTATTGAACAAAGATGGAGTGAATCTATTGCTGATAGGCGCCTATGCTAACGTGGATGGCGCAAACAATAAGGGTGCCCAGCCACAGGGATGGCCGTCGGGTGTTTCTAACTGGGTATGGGGAAGTGTTGCCGGGGGCGATGCCTATAAGGGATCTAACTCCGGTGACCAGGCACTGATCAACGATATTGCCGGTTTTTACTTAACTGCAGACAACACGTACGTAAATAGTCATTGGATGTTTGAATATGACGGTGTGCTTCGATGCAACGACGTTTTGAAGGCAGTAAAACTGGCAACAGGCATGACCGATACAGAAAAAGTGCAGGCAACGGCCCAGGCAAAATTTCTCCGGGCTCATTTTTATGTTGAGTTATCCAATGTTCACGGCAAGGTGCCTTATATTGATGAGAACACTGAAAATCCTTCGATAGTTCCCAATGATCATCTTGTATGGCCAGAGATAGAGGCGGACCTCAAATATGCCATGGACAATCTCCCTCACAGATGGAGCGATAAAGGGAGAGCTAACAAATGGGCGGCCAAAACCTACCTGGCACGTGTTTACCTGGCCCAACAGAAATACGCCCTGGCAATGCCTTTACTTCAGGATGTTTATAACAACGGGGGATTCAGTTTGGTTCCTGACTTTATTCAGAATTTTCTGATTGCGACAGTGAACAACGCGGAATCAATTTTCGAAGTGCAGTTTGCCGTAAATGATGGCTTCGGGGCTGACAACGCCAACATAGCAGATGCGCTTAATTCTCCGACTTTTAAATCATCCAGCAATTTCCACCAGCCTTCTCACGCACTGGTTAGCGCCTTCCGGGTAGCTGCCAATGGCCTTCCCCTTAAACCGGATGCTACGGATTATACTAACGATGATATTCTTCCCTTTGACCCCACCGGACAAACAGTCTCTTACAAACTCCCTGTAGATCCACGCCTTGATTGGACGGTAGCCAGGCCGGGCGTACCGGATTTTGACTGGGGGATCCCGACAATATCCTGGATTCGTGACCCGAATAACGGGGGACCTTACATGAGCAAGAAGTCTACCTATTTAAAAGCGGAAAAGAACATCTTTTCGAGTACAACAGTTCGCCCCGGCGCTAATGCAAACAACTTTCGCAAATTTAGGCTGGGACATGTAATACTCTGGCTCGCAGAATGTGAAACAGAAGTGGGGTCGCTGCAAAATGCAACGATGCTGGTAAACCTGATACGTAACCGCGCTAAAGGTTCTAACGTGGTTAAGTTTGATAACGGTTTGCCGGCAGCAAATTATAAGGTGGAACCTTACCCGGCGGATTTCGCCACGCGGGAAGCAGCGAGACTGGCAATCCGGCATGAAGAACGCCTTGAATTCGCCCTGGAAGGCATGCGTTTTTTCGATTTGGTCCGTTGGGGTATCGCAGGACCGGTACTTAATAAATACCTCGGCGTAGATGGTAAATTATTGCCTTCTCTCCTAAATAAAACATTTTTGGTAGGTCAGCATGAAGTCAGGCCTATCCCGCAAGCGCAAATTGATTTGTCTAAAAAAGATGGAAAATCCGTGCTTGTGCAAAATACGGGATATTGAGTGTAGCCTTTGATAGCAGTGTATATGTAGAAGGAACTAATTTGCCCCGCAAGTAGCAACCTGAATGATAATATCGGGAAACCTATTTACTATAAAGTATTAATAAACACAAGGACCAAATGAAATCAACCTTTAGGAAGCTGCATGTATTTTCAGGAATAATTTTCATGGGTGCACTGGCTTGTACACATGTAAACAGAACATATCAGCACTGGCAGGCCTATGGCGGCAATAGTGAAAACATAAAGTATTCGGCCCTGTCTGAAATAAATACGGCTAACGTCAGCAAGCTTCAGGTTGCCTGGGTATATTCTTCCGGCCAGGCGTCCGCAACAAACACAACTGACATGAAAAGCAATCCTCTCATTGTGGACGGCATACTCTACGGACTTAATCCGCAACTCAAACTGTTTGCATTGGATGCCGCTACAGGAAAGGAGAAGTGGGTATATGATCCTGTCACTGTTCCGGAAAAAGGCAAAAATATAGGTCGCGGCCCTTTTGCTTCGTCAACTAAAATTTCAAGGGGTTTGGCCTTTTACAAAGGGTCGGATAAAGACCAGCGACTACTGTATACGCCTGGCGGCGGCCATGCCTTGTATTGCATTGATGCACTAACGGGGAAGATCATCCCAACATTTGGCAATAAGGGGATAGTTGACCTTCATGACGGACTCGATATCGAAAATTCAGATGACTTACACATATCAAACACCAGTCCGGGAATTATCTATAAGGACCTGATTATTATGGGCTCTCGTTTGTCTGAATCTGCACAGTCGGCACCAGGACATATAAGGGCTTATGATGTTCATACCGGAAAACAGGTCTGGACGTTTCATACCATTCCTCATCCGGGAGAACCGGGTTATGAAACCTGGCAAAATCCCAAGGCCTACACATACGTCGGAGGATCGAATGTTTGGGGAGGTTTCAGCCTGGATAAAGAAAGGGGAATTGTGTTTGCAGGTACAGGCTGCCCCACTCCTGACTTTTATGGCGGCAACCGGAAGGGAGATAATCTATACGCCAATTCTGTACTGGCACTGGATGCCCGTACCGGAAAGCTGATCTGGCATTATCAAACCATCCACCACGACCTTTGGGACTGGGATATTCCTACCCATCCCATACTAGCTCAGGTAAAAAAAGACGGTAAGAAAATAGATGTGGCTGTTCAGATTACCAAACAGGGCTTTATATTTATGTTTGACAGGGTAAGCGGTAAACCCGTTCATCCTATCGAAGAAGTACCGGTACCTGCCTCCGAACTTATGGGAGAAAAGAATTCCCCCACTCAGCCCGTTCCTACGTTTTTCAAACCTTTTGTGCGACAGGTTATAACGGAAGCTGATCTGTTAAGGGAGGGAATACCAGACTCCTCTTACCAGGATATCTTAAAAAAGTTCAAGTCATACAAAACAGGGAATATGTGGAATCCTCCTTCTATCCAGGGAACCCTGCAAAATCCCGGATGGAACGGCGGCGGAGAATGGGGAGGTCCTTCTTATGACCCAACCACTGGTATCATGTATGTAAATGCCAATGAATCTCCATGGGTGGTCCGCATGACAGATATCAATGAGCCGGATAAAACAGATAGCGCTGCCACACTCAACAACTTTCAGGCTGGCAAAGTGCTGTATGAATCTCAATGCAGCGGCTGTCATGGCCTTGACCGGAAAGGAGGTGAAAGCAATCCGGCACTGGCAAACAATCCATCCCTGCTCGGGATCGATAAAAGAAGCAACATGAGCGCGGCAGTAAAATTTGACGAGTCATCGTTTAAGAGTTTGATTACTACTGGAAGGAACAATATGCCGCCGTTCGGTCATTTAACCGAGGAACAAAAAACGGCACTGGCTTCTTATGTGCTTAACATCGAATCTAAGCAAAAGCAGCGATTCAGCAGGACCAATGAAGAAGCAGATTTGCCCGAACATTTTAGAAGTCCTTACCGGATGAGCGGAGGTAAATTTTTGACCAAAGAGGGTTACCCCGCCGTAAAACCGCCGTGGGGACACCTCTCCGCTATTAATCTCAATACCGCTGAAGTGGTATGGAAGGTACCCATCGGCGACTATCCGGAGTTGAAAGCGAAAGGAATACACGCAGGAAGTGAAAACTTCGGTTCGTCAGTAGTTACTGCAGGGGGCCTGGTATTTATTGCCGCCACAAGAGACGAAAAGATCAGGGCCTTTAATAAAAAAACCGGCGAATTGTTGTGGGAAGCTGATTTGCCCGCTGCGGGCATTGCTACCCCTGCAGTTTACCAGGTAAAAGGTAAGCAATATGTTGTGATCGCCTGCGGGGGTGGTGGTAAGCAAAGAACAAAGTCGGGTGACAAATACGTTGCTTTTACCCTCACTGATGAGAAGCGAAATTTTGCCCGTTCTGAAAATTAAGGCCTTGAAAATCTAATATATTTATTGAATGCTCGGTGTAAAAAAATTTCCTGTTAACCGGGCATTTCGTTTTTTAAAACGATTTTATATGAAGAAACGGAAATTTCAAGGGCTGCTCATGGCTCTTATATTTACATTACCCCATTCCACTGCCGTGGCTCAATCTCTTGAAGGCGGTTGGCGGAACCTTTTCAATGGTAAAGATTTAACCGGTTGGAGAGAGTTAAACGGGAAACACAAGTGGGAAGTAAAAGATGGAATAATCGTTGGAACCGATGTGCATGGTCAGCCAAACGGATTTCTTTGCACGGAGGGAGACTATGGTGATTTCATATTGGAGCTGGAAGTTTCCATAGATACTTTAATGAATAATTCGGGCGTACAATTTCGAACCCGCAGCACCTCTGACTACCTGAATGGGCGTGTACATGGGTACCAAATGGAAATTGATCCAAAACCGCAACGATGGAGCGGCAGTATTTATGACGAAGGGGGCCGCCGTGGATGGCTATATACTACAGAACTTAATGTGCCCGGTAAAACAGCATTTAGAAATAATCAATGGAATAAATACCGGATAGAGTGTTTTGGAACCACTATGAGGACCTGGGTAAATAATGTTCCGATTGCACATCTTGTAGATGCGGCAGCCACCAAAGGTTTTATTGGCCTGCAGCTTCATGCCAACAATCCAACTGATCCGCCCGGTGGCAACCAGGTACGCTTCCGCAATATTCGAATAAAAACCGGTAATATCAAGTCTTCACCTCCTGATGATATCTTTGTAGTGAACACCATCCCTAACCATCTGTCATGGCAGGAAAAAACGAACGGCTTCTCGTTATTATGGAACGGTATAGACTCCAGGGGCTGGAGAGACGCTTACAAGGCTGGATTCCCCTCGTCGGCGTGGGAAATGAAAGACAGTGCATTGAGCGTAGTACAACCCCGGAATGGTACCGCCGCCGGCCGGCATATAATGACCGAAAAACAATTCGGTGCCTTTGTATTGAAGTTCGATTTTAAGCTTGAAAAGGGCGCTAATAGCGGGGTGAAGTATTTCGTGGGCGAGCTTGTTGAAAACGAAGGCACACCTGTGGGAAGTGCTGTTGCCGCACTGGAGTACCAGATAGTCGATGACTCTATGCCAGGCGTTACGGGTAACCGCACACTCGGGTCTCTTGCAGACCTGCTTGCCTCGCAAAAATCACTTGCTTCTGTAAAAAAAACAGGTGAATGGAATCAGGGCATGATCAAAGCGCTTCCTGGCAACCAGGTGGAATATTGGTTAAACGGGTACAAAATCCTTGAATACAAACGGGGATCGGCTGAATACCTTGACCTGGTTGCAAAGAGTAAATACAAAGACCTGCCAGGCTTTGGTATGGCACGCAAAGGACATATATTGTTGGAAGGGCGCGGAGGTAAGGTGTCTTACCGAAGCATAAAAATTAAAGAATTGGATAAAAACTAGTTATGACAAAATCAGCTTTCTTATTCATAGCTGTTGGTGTTGTCGTTTACGGATGCGGTATACATTCAACAGGGAGTCGAAATCCAGGCGATTCAAACAAAATTTTACAGGTAAGCCAGGAAAAGCCCACAGGAACCATTTTCGTTACGGGCGATCATAAAATGCCCGTGCTTACGCAAATTGCAAAACCAGACGAACGGCCCTACTTGCACCCGATCATCGCACCTGATGGAAAAGGTATACTTACTGAATTGCGGCCCGGGCATCACCCGCACCAGTCAGGACTCTACTGGGGCTTGAAGCTGGTAAATGGGCGCGACTTTTTCATGAATTATAAGAATGATTACTATAGAAAGGTTTCCGCCAAAGTAATTGAAGAAAAAGGACAGCGAGTCAAGTGGCAGACCGTGTATGAGCTGATTGATGTAAAAGGCAGCATAACGCTTATTGAAACGGCAAATTGGTCATTGCAAAACCGCAATGGCAGGTACTTACTGGATCTTGAATGGAGGGGGGAAGCAAAAACCGACATAACTTTTGGAAAATTCTATGTGGGAGGGCTATTTCTCCGAATGCCGTGGCAAGAATCTACAGCCGGCGAAGTGATGAATGCAGTCGGCCAACGCAATCTCGAAGCGGAAGCACAACGCGCCATTTGGACCGATGTTGGCGTGGAAGTGGAAGGTCGCGACGACTGGGGACACATGGCGATTTTTGATCACCCGGGTAACAACGCCTTTCCTACGGCCTGGAGGGTGGATAGTCAATTGGGAATAGGTCCTTCAAGGCAGATCCTGGGCGATTGGAAGTTGAACAACGGTGAAACCGAAGTTTTCCGCTACCGGATAGTTGTTTATACAGGTGACCGGAACAATAAGGAGCTAGCCCGCTTATGGAAAGAATTTGTCTGTGAATATTGATCCCTGCCAATAAAGGCAGAGAACCCTTTTCTATAATTTAGATAAAGAAAGATTATGCGCAAGAGACTACGCAGAAAGCTAACAAACTAACTTTGAGTATAAACAAGCTATAAGAAATCAAAAATCAAAAAGACATTATGAGTAACGTTCACTGGAAAGGAGTTTATCCGGCGGTATTGACTCCTTTTAAAAACGATGACAGTATCGACTATGAAACCTTTAAAATCAATATAGATGCGCAGGTTGAAGCTGGGGTCGATGGAATCATTCTTGGTGGATCGCTGGGAGAAGCAAGTACCCTATTGAACGCAGAAAAGAATGATCTTCTCATTTATACTAAGGAGATAACGCAAGACAAGTTACCTGTAATAATAAATATCGCGGAACAATCTACAAAGGCCGCTATCGGAGGGGCTCATGATGCTGAACGGAACGGCGCTGATGGCATAATGCTGCTACCGCCAATGCGGTATAATGCGGATGACCGGGAAACCGTAGAATACTTTACGACCGTTGCCAGCAATACTTCTCTACCTATCATGATCTATAATAACCCCCAGGATTACAAGATAATGGTTACGCTCGATATGTTTGGGGAGTTAGCTGAACATTCAAACATACAGGCAATAAAAGAGTCAACAAGAGACATCACCAATATTATCCGGACGTTTAATCGCTTCGGTAATCGCTTTAAAATTCTTGGTGGGGTAGACACACTTTCTTTTGAAAGTTTGTGTGCCGGTGCCGATGGCCTGGTAGCAGGTTTAGTCGATGCTTTCCCAAGAGAAACTGTAGCAATATACAGGTTGGTTAAAGCAGGTTACTACCAGGAAGCACTTAAGATATACAAGTGGTTTTTGCCGGTACTTGAATTAGACATCCACCCTAAATTAGTGCAGTATATCAAATTAGCGGCTACACAAACCGGACTAGGTACAGAAAACGTAAGAGCACCACGATTGACACTTATTGGTGCGGAAAGAGAAAACGTTTTAGCTATTATTAATGAGGCAATTGAAACACGGCCGGAATTACCGGATTATTTAAACCTGCAACCGACGGAGCAGGTTCAGTGGATATCATGATAAGAAGGTCTTTAACGTCTGCCAGCGGGTAACGATAAAATAAAACTTTAAAGCAACGCAAGGCAGGATTACATTCTTTTGCAATCTGCCATCCTGGTAACAAAAAAGTTAAGGAAGTAACAGCGCAGGTCTAAGCAGCAGGGAACAGTCATAAAAATATCAATGGCTTCAAAAAAGTTTTTTTGCGTAGATGCTCATACCTGCGGTAATCCCGTAAGGCTTGTAGCTGGTGGCGGTCCTCTTCTCCATGGTAATACCATTATGGAAAAAAGATTGCATTTCCTGGCAGAGTTTGACTGGATTCGAAAAGGACTGATGTTTGAGCCGCGTGGGCATGATATGATGAGTGGGAGCATTTTATATCCACCTCATGATGCCGCAAATGACGTTGCCGTGCTTTTTATTGAAACAAGTGGGTGCCTGCCCATGTGTGGACATGGTACAATCGGTACAATAACCATTGCTATCGAAGAAGGATTGATTGCTCCGAAAATTCCGGGATTTTTGAGAATGGAGGCTCCTGCAGGATTGGTTTTAATAGAATATAAGCAGGAAGGCAAGAAGGTAAAATCAGTAAAACTTACTAACGTAAAATCGTTCCTGCATTCAGAAGGACTAGCAGTTCAGTGTCCTGACCTGGGAACTATAAAAGTGGATGTTGCGTATGGTGGCAACTTTTATGCAATAGTTGATCCGCAGGAAAACTTTCCCGGGCTACAGCATGTTAGAGCTGACCAGTTAATTGCATGGAGCAGGGTATGCAGAGAGCGTTTGAACGAAAAGTACGCGTTTCTTCATCCTGAAATACCACATATAAAAGGGTTAAGCCATATGATGTGGACGGGTGCTCACGTAATGCAGTATTTTATGGAGATAAAGCCATTGACCGGTCTCCCTGTGGCACAGGCACTTCAGCACGAATGGCGCAATGGTATGCACAGGGTAAACTCAGGAAGGGAGATGAATTTATACATGAAAGCATTATCGGTTCCCGGTTTATCGGCCGTATCGAAGAAGAAACAACAATAGCAGGAAAGCCGTGCATCATTCCAAGCATTGAAGGTTGGGCAATTGTTACAGGATATAATACCATTATTATTGATGATGACGATCCTTACGCTCACGGCTTCCAGGTAATCTAGTGATTCATGCAGCTCATTTGAAAGTTCCGGTGTGAAATGTAACATTCGTTTTATTAATTCCTCCACATGCCAAAAATCAATTCGTTAAAAGTAGTCTTGTTATTTATTGTTATCATTTTTAGTGTTGCAGGTTACTCGCAGCCAAAAGGAACTGGATATGTTCCCTGCCTGGAAATGCCAGATATTATGCTGAAGTATAATGCCGACTTCAGCGTGCTGACAAGGTTTTACAGCCCGGCAAGTTCCGGTGGAAGAGGCGCTTTTGGAGGCGGGACAGGTGCCGGTATGGGATCGCCTGAAAAACACGAAAGGTTGGATAAACTGCATCATGAGTATCTGAAAAAGCTGCAGGCCATCCAATTTAAAAGTCTTTCACAGGAATGTAAAGCTGATTACATTCTATTCAAACGTGACATCAATGAGAAATTGAGAATTTCGGAAAAAGAAGCACAGGATTATTCATCAATTGTACAATGGATACCCTTTGCCGACAAAATATTTGCCATGGAGAAAATCCGTCGAAGAGGTACTCAGTTAGATGGAGAAAAAGTAGCACGGGAATGGTCAGCAATTGTAACGGAGATAAAGTCGCTTCAGGTTAACTTAAAAGACGAGAAAGGATTTACTTCTGATGCCATTTACGCAGCAACAGAGTCTATCGCTACTTTAAAAAGAAGCCTGGGTAGCATCAATGAATTTTACAATGGATATGACCCAATGTTTACCTGGTGGGTTCCTAAAACATATCAGGCTGTTGATGAGGCATTAACAGCTTATGCTTCAGCCATCAAAAGTAAATTGGTAAATACAATTAATGATAAAAGTGGAATAGTTGGGCAACCCGTTGGAAGAACCGCTTTGGTTCAGCAATTAAGCTATGAAATGATTCCTTATACACCGGAAGAACTGATAGAGGTGGCCAATAAAGAGTTTGCCTGGTGCGATACGGAAATGCTCAAAGCAACAAAAGAAATGGGATTGGGTGCTGATTGGAAGGCTGCACTTGAAAAAGTAAAAAACACGTATGTTCCTGCCGGTAAACAACCGGAGGCAATATTGAAATTATACAATGAATCTATTGATTTTCTAAAAAAGAAAGATCTTATTACTATCCCGCCCCTGGCCGAAGAAGTCTGGTCGATGATTATGATGACGCCTGAACGTCAGCTGGTAAACCCGTTTTTTACAGGGGGTGCTGATATCAGTATCTCTTACCCGACTAATACGATGACCCAGGAAGACAGGCTGATGAGCATGAGGGGAAACAATCCACACTTCTCCCGCGCTACGGTACATCACGAGTTAATAGCGGGCCATAACCTCCAGGCCTTTATGAACCAGCGTTATAGAAACTACCGCAACTTCGGCACCCCTTTCTGGACGGAGGGCTGGTCCTTATACTGGGAGTTATTATTATGGGATCTTAATTTTCCGCAAGGGCCGGAAGATAAGATAGGAATGTTGTTCTGGCACATGCACCGTTGCGCCAGAATCATCTTCTCACTCAACTATCACATGGGTAAATGGGCACCTCAGCAGTGTATCGACTTTTTAGTAGACAGGGTAGGGCATGAAAGAGCAAACGCAGAAGGTGAAGTGCGCCGTTCTTTTGTAGGTCGCTATCCGCCGCTTTACCAGCTTGCCTATTTAACCGGGGGCAGACAATTTTATGCCCTTAGAAAAGAATTGGTAGATGGTGGCAGGATGACCAATAAGCAGTACCATGATGCGGTAATGCATTTGAACGCAATGCCCGTAGAAATGATAAGAGCTATTTTAACCAATCAGGTACTAACAGAAGATTTCAAAACCAACTGGAAATTTTACAGCGAAAAGTAACAAACGGTTTACCCACTACTTCTCTACCAGGAAGGAATAACTTTCGGCTATGAATAGGCCTTTAACCAGTACCACGATTAAACCAGGGGTTCAGTTGCCATAAAAAACATCTTCCGGCCTGAAAGAATGGAGTGTCAAATAGATATTCTGAAAATATAAACTTATGCTCAATGACTTGTAGAATATTTTTGTTGCCGGTTTTGTTAACAATCTTTACCGGCTGGTTGAACGCACAATCCGGCCCACAGTTACCAACTACCCAAGCCGGACCTTTCTCTGCTGCTTTACCAGCCTATCATCCCACACGGGAAGAGGTGCTTGTTCGTTACAGGAAGGCAGCAATACTTGATAGTGCCGTAAGAAATAAAGTATTTAAAACAACCCTTCAACCTAACTGGCAGGCAGATGGCGAAAGTTTTTGGTATCGAAATTCATTAAAGGATAGTGTACTGGAGTACTATTATGTAGATGCCTCGAAAGGTGTAAAACAGAAAGCATTTGACCATGCAAAATTAGCGCAGGCGGTTGCGAAGGCTGCCGGGAAAACATATGATTCATCAAGGTTACGCCTTGCTAACATGAATTTTGAGAATGGTGGTAAACAGGTGATATTTATGTTGGATAGTAAATGGTGGAAAGCCGATTTAAATTCTTATGACCTGGTATCCATAAGTGAGCCAACAGCTTATAAGGAAGCTAATGAAAACGAAGAAAGAAGAGGCCAGGATTTTAGCGGAAGCAGATTTACCAGTAATCCTTACGTTGTGGGTCCCGTTGCAAGAAGGGCACGTGCCTTTAGAGAAGACAGCCTCTCGCCCGACAAAATGTGGGTAGCATATGTAAAAAGTGGAAACATATTTGTTAAACCTTCTACTGGTGAAGACTCTACCCAATATACTACCGATGGCACCAGGGAAAAACCTTATGGAAATATAAGCTGGTCGCCAGACAGCAAGAACTTCGTTGGTTATCATATCAGTCCTGTACAACCCAAACAGGTACATTATATACTAACTGCTGCATCCGGAACAAGAGGAGAGGTAAAGTCTCGCGGTTATGCGCAACCGGGTGATGACAATACGAGTTACGAGATGTTTGTTTTCAACCTGGGGAGTAAAAAGCAAACCAAAGTAAACATCGAAAAGATTGACTTTTCAGGAGTTCCATTTCTAAACTGGAGAGCGGGAGATGTTAAGTATTTTACATTTGAAAGAGTAGATAGAGGTCATCAACGCTTTCGGATCATAGAAGTAAATACTGAAACTGCGAAAGCCCGTGAAATGGTCGATGAGAAAACAAAGACATTTATTTATGAGCAACGCATCTTTACTCATTTTATGCCTGAAACGCACGAAATCCTCTGGATAACGGAGAAGGATGGATGGCGGCATATTTATCTTTTAGATGAAGTAACAGGTAAGCAAAAGAACCAGGTAACCAAAGGCGAATGGGTAGTTAGAGAGATTGATAGTATCGACAAGAAAAAAAGGGAAATCTGGTTCCAGGCAAGTGGAATGAATTCTACTGAAGATCCTTATTTCATTCATTATTACCGGATAGGGTTCGATGGAAAAAACCTGGTTAAATTAACCGAGGCAAATGGCAATCACCGGCTTACTTATTCGCCTGGCAGGAAGTATTATATAGATACCTATTCAAGAGTCGATATGCCGCCGGTAATGGAACTGAGAAGTGCCGCCGACGGTAAAAAAATACTGGAAGTAGAAAGAGCTGATATTTCATCTTATCTGGCTACTAACATAAAGCTACCGGAGCCTTTTAAGGCTAAAGGCAGGGATGGAGTAACGGATATTTGGGGTATTATTTACCGTCCGAGCGATTTTGATCCTCAAAAAAGTTATCCGGTAATAGAGCAAATTTATGCAGGGCCACAGGATTCGTTTGTTCCTAAAAATTTTACACTGTATGGAGAGCCGCAAAGCCTTGCAGAATTAGGTTTTATAGTTGTACAAATAGATGGAATGGGGACATACAATCGTTCCAAAGCTTTTCATGATGTTTGTTGGCACAACCTGGCAGATGCGGGCTTTCCCGATCGCATTCTATGGATGAAGGCCCTCGCAGCAAAATATCCCTATGCTGACACTACCAGAGTGGGAATTTATGGCACGTCTGCAGGTGGACAAAATTCTGCCGGCGCTGTTTTATTTCATGCTGATTTTTATGATGCTGCCGTGTCAGCCTGTGGTTGCCACGACAACCGGGTAGACAAACAATGGTGGAATGAACAGTGGATGGGTTACCCTGTTGGAAAGCATTATGATGAACAATCTAACATTACCAATGCTCATAAATTGAAAGGAGACCTTTTATTGATTGTGGGAGAAGCCGATGAAAACGTTCCGCCGGAATCTACCTACCGTGTTGCCGATGCCTTAATCAAAGCAGGTAAGGAATTCGAGTTTCTTTCTGTGCCAGGAATGGGGCACAGCGACGGAGGTCCTTATGGCAGAAAAAAGAAGAGAGATTTTTTTGTAAGAAGTTTGCTAGGCGTTGATCCTCCAAAGCGAAACATAAATGAATTATAAGTTAACATTACTGTCCGACTAAATTACCTGGAATATTGAAAGTCAACGTTTTACCCACCCCTACCCCTCCCAGGAGGGGATGAGCGAAGACTAGCCTCCAGTAAGGATTTGGAAAGAATTCATTAATTTATTCCGGACAACCATGATAAGTTAAGTAAACAAGGCAAACTGGTTGCTCTACAACTGTTGCTATTCCAGCCACCGCACCGAACACCCTTTTCATTAAATGGAATTAACCTCCTTGGAGGATACTCTGTTACAATAGACAGTTCTATTTCGTGTTTTTTTACGGTGTGAAATGGCATTTTAGGTAGCTACACGTAGGATTTATTAATGATAGTGAGACTTTATACATAGATTACATTTTTGGTAAAGTTGCGGCTAGCGAATACAATGCAGGAAGTAGGCGGGCAATAA
This sequence comes from Chitinophagaceae bacterium, assembly GCA_037721715.1. GTDB lineage: Bacteria > Bacteroidota > Bacteroidia > Chitinophagales > Chitinophagaceae > JADCRZ01. Next base: position 17,015 of record JBBJOD010000011.1, read on the forward strand.
GAACTTAAGGTATCATAACTTTTCTAATTTGGCTTTCTCAAATATTATATGAAATTATTTATCAGTTTTTTCGTCTCTATTATTTGCAGTTCAATAGTATCTTTTGCTCAACCGGGCATTCGATGGTCTAAGGATGGAAATAGTTATTACGCGATCGAAAACAAAAGCGTGGTTAAGTATCAATTACCCTCTTTTGACAAATCTGTCGTTATTGACCCGTCACAATTAAAATTGGGTGAGAATAAAGGATCTCTGTCAGTCAGGGATTTTTTCTTGAGTGAAGATGGCAATAAGGCCCTTATTTATACCAACACCAGAAGAGTCTGGAGACAGGATACAAAAGGCGATTACTGGTTGTTGGATGTAACAAATAACCGTCTAAGGCAGTTAGGGAAGGGAAAGCCGGCTTCATCTTTGATGTTTGCAAAAATTTCTCCGGACGGAACCAAAGCTGCTTATGTAAGCGAACACAATATCTATGTAGAAGATCTCGCAACAAATAAAATCACGGCCCTGACAAAAAATGGTACTGCAAGAGTGATCAATGGAACATTTGACTGGGCTTATGAAGAAGAATTCGATTGCAGGGATGGATTTCGCTGGAGTCCAGACAGCAAAAAGATCGCTTATTGGCAAATTGATGCAACAAAGATCCGGAACTTCTTACTGATCAATAATACTGAGTCTATTTATTCTTTTACCGTACCGGTTGAGTATCCAAAGGTGGGTGAAGATCCAGCTGCCTGCAGAGTAGGTGTAGTAACGGTGGCAACAGCACAGACCAAATGGATGAATGTGCCGGGAGATCAACGCCAGCATTACATACCCAGGATGGAGTGGACCATGAACAGCAACGAGATTATCCTGGAGCAATTAAACAGGAAACAAAATGAAGCGAAAGTATATGTTTGTAACACTACATCAGGCCTTGCTAGAAATATCTATAGTGAAAAAGATGCAGCCTGGATAGATGTAAAGGGCAGGTGGAGCGATGATCCAACAGGTTGGGAATGGCTGAGTGGTGGCAAAACTTTTTTATGGGTTTCAGAGAAAGACGGCTGGCGTCATATATACAAAGTGGATCTTAACGGTAAGGAAACCCTGCTAACCAAAGGCAACTATGATATTATCAGTGTAAAAGCAATTGATCAGGCAAAAGATTATGTGTATTTTATGGCGTCGCCTGATAATGCAACCCAACAATATTTGTATCGGGTTGCCATGAATGGACATTGCGAATTAGAACTGCTATCTCCTGCAAATCAAAAGGGAACGCATAATTATACGGTGTCTCCAAACGCCCTGTACGCTGCTCATAGTTTTTCGAACTATAAAAACGAGAGGGTTTCGGAGTGGGTCAATTTGGCATCAAATGAAAGTATCAAATCAAATACCCAGGGGAGTGCTTCCCGTGGTAACACTGGGGCCAATAATGTTGAGATGTTTAAAATAACTACTGCAGATAACATTACTATGGACGGCTGGATGGTAAAGCCCAGAAACTTCGACAGCACTAAAAAATATCCCGTTCTATTTACTGTGTACGCGGAGCCTGCGAGCACTACCGTCAGAGACGTCGCGGGTATTGGTAGAAGTGGTCAGTACAATGGAGATCTGGCCGCTGATGGGTATATATACATTAGTGTGGAGGGAAGAGGAACCCCTTTACCAAAAGGTGCTGCATGGCGAAAAGCCATTTATCGGAATATTGGTATTGTTAATATTCGTGATCAGGCAATGGCTGCAAAAGAAATTATGAAATGGCAATTTGTTGATACAAGCCGAATAGCGGTTACTGGTTGGAGTGGCGGAGGTTCAACGACTTTGAATCTTTTGTTTCAGTACCCTGAAATTTATAAAACCGGTATTGCCATTGCTCCGGTAGCTAACCAATTATTGTACGACAATATTTACCAGGAAAGGTTTATGGGTTTGCCGCAAGAAAATTTACAAGACTTTATAAAGGGATCGCCTGTTACACATGCTAAGAATTTAAGGGGAAATTTATTGGTCATCCATGGAACAGGAGACGACAACGTACACTACCAGGGAACAGAAATGTTGATTAATGAATTGGTCAGACACGGCAAACAGTTTCAGATGATGAGCTATCCTAACCGCACCCATGGAATTAGCGAAGGGGAAGGAACAAGTTTGCATTTAGCTAACTTATTTACAGCCTATCTAAAAGAACACTGCCCAGGTGGAGGAAGATGAACTAAAAAAAATTTATTGACGATACCTGTCTGCCTCTTGTTTTTATCTTACGGACATAATAAACACCGGCATGATTGTGATGGCCCGCATACACCTGGCAAGAATAATATATAGGGTAGGGTCATAAGATCGTAAATCTTCTGGCTAGAAACACCATCGACTGCCTTCTGCCCAATACGCTAACGGATATATAATTGAGTTTCATGTTTTAATTGGCTATCGGCTCATGGCAATACCTAAGCAGCAAGTAGTAACGCTATCGTTATTTTAGTTATCTTGTAGTTTCACCCTTATTTATATTTTTAACGTGCATCCTACAATACGGAACTGCCTTATGGGAGAGTTTAGATTGCAAGGAAGCCTGTTGCTGTGTCTATTACTGTTGAACACAGCAGTAGCCACGGCTCAAAAAAGCCAGCAATATTCGCATACTCACCAGCAACATTTTGGTGTAGAAGAAGGCTTGCCGCAAAGTTATGTCACTGGTATAATTCAGGATAAAGATGGGTTCATATGGATAAGCACTTTGGATGGCTTTTGCCGTTATGATGGAAGGGGATTCAAAATCTTACGGTACAGGCCTGATGACAGTATGAGCCTTGCTGCCAATTCCATTAACAACCTTGAAGCGCGAACCAATAACTTAGTCACTTTATATTATGATGGATTGTTGATGGATGATTTTGATCTCAGGTCTTTTAAAATAAGCCGTAATACCGTTCTGCAAAAAATGCGTAAAATCCCAAATACCCTTTTGCAGATACGCAATATTAAAAACACATCAGACAACTGGCCCTTTATTCTTGCTGATTATAAAGGCGTTGGCTGGGTGAACAGTTCAACCGGTAAAATTTTGTATGCTAACAGGGCAAACCATCTGTTACATCAAGATACTGTAAGCGTTATGATTGAATCTGTTGAAGGAAAACTATACCTGGTTTCGGAAAATGGGGTGCAGGTTAGCGATACGGGAAAGCAGAAATTTGAGTGGGTACCTTTCGCTACAACTATAAAAAAGTTGCCTCCCTATTTTGATAAGAATATCCCCTTTGAAAATGTTTCCATAGCCTGTTTACCTCACAACAAGCTGGTAGTTTATGACATGTTCAAAATTACTGTGCTCGACATTTCAAACAAAACCAGTAGGGTTTATCCAATCCCTCCTCCTACTACAAAAGGAGCAGTTTCTACCCTCCGGACTGTACAGGTGGATGCTAAAGGACGGCCCTACATTGAAAATCATGGAAGGGTTTTCAGGCTAAACGGGCAAGGTGAGCTGAAGCTTTTATGGGAAAATGCAGATAATCCCGGGTTACGCATCAGCGCTCTTTTTATAGATCGTTCGGATGTATTGTGGCTAAGCGTAAATGCACAGGGACTACTGAAGATAGACCTCCAAGTGATGCCTTTTAATTGTTTAGTTACAAAACCAATTTCTTTTCCGATATTCTGGTAGCGGCCGGTGTTACCTCCTCTTCACTGCCATCTGAGGGGAGTGATATGATGGCTTCGTATTATTTCAGGCAGGCGTACGACAGCAAGGGTAATTTATATGCTTGTTTTAATTTGTCTAGTGAAATATTCCAATTCAATTCCAAAGGCTTTCGATCGCTTCCGCATGCCCCTGCCCGTGCCATTTATTCGGCGCTGTATACTATGCCGAACGATGAGATATGGGCTTTCGACCAGGTGTCAACTGGCTGGTATTTCTGGAAAGACCCGGACGCCTTGCCTCAAAAAATTCAGCTGGACAAAGAAAACATGCAGGCCATCGAACTGGCAGATGCTAAGTTTATAGGAGGTTTCACCTGGTTGTCTACCTATGCTCACGGCCTGTTGCAATACAAAGGAAATAAAAGAATAAATCATTTTGCCGGGGTTCAACGTAATGGTATAATGCCCAAAACGCTTACAGAAATTTGTTCGGATCCGGCAGATAAGAATAAATTTTGGATTGGTTCCAGGGGCGGGGGATTGATACTGTGGGATGTGCAGAAAGGATTGCAGAAAATTTATACCAGTGATGACGGGCTTCCCAACAATACGATCTATTGCATAGTGCCGGATAAAGCCGGGAATCTATGGGGGAGTACCAATAAAGGCATTTTCAGGTTTAATGTTGAGCTTGAGCGGATCACAGCTTTTGATAGATCAGACGGGCTTTCCGGAAATGAATTTAACCGGGCACACAAATTTGTTTTTCCTGATGGCCGCCTTGCTTTTGGAGGCCTGGAAGGCTATACAATATTTGACCCGGCTGATTTTAACAGAAACAATAAAACCGGTGATGTGCCGGTATTGCTGACCGGTCTTCAAATAAACAACCAGGTCCAGGATGTTAGCCTAGCCGGGAGCGTGGTTACAGAACCACTGAGCACTTTATCAGTTATTGATATTCCTTATAATAAGAATTACCTGCGTTTTGAGTTTGCAGCAGTACTTTTCAACCAGCCTCAAAAAACGAAATACCGGTACCAGCTAAAAGGGTCTGATGCCGGCTGGATAGAAAATGGTACAAATAAGATCGCCGCTTATTCGTCGCTTGTGCCAGGAAAATATACGTTGCGAATCAATGCTACTGATAACAATGGCTTTTGGAGTGATTCGGTTAAAGAAGTGGTTGTCGTGATTCATCCTCCGATTTGGGCAACCTGGTGGGCTTATCTTGTTTATACATTTGTTGTAGTGGGTTTAATAAGATGGTATTTTATTTTTCGCGAAAGAAGAATAGAAATAGCACAAAATCTTGCGTTTGAAAAGCGGGAAGCCCTGCGTCTGAAAGAAGGAGACGAAATGAAGGACCGTTTTTTTAGTAATGTTACCCATGAGTTTCGCACGCCGCTTACCTTGATCATAACACCTTTGGAAAAATTGGTGCAGGACCCCTCCCTTTCACAGACAGCTGTAAGTACTATCAAAACAGTGCAGCGAAACTCCCGACAGCTATTGAAGTTAATCAATGAGCTTCTTGACTTTTCCAGGCTAAATAAAGGTCAGCTCAAATTGAGATTATCTACGGGGGAACTGAATTTATTTGTGGCAAGTTGTGTACAGTCTTTTGAGGCTGGTGCAAAAGAAAAAAACATCCAGCTTTCATTTGCTACAGTCGGTACCGAAGGATTTTACTCTTTTGATGAGGATAAATGGGAAACGATCATTACCAACCTTGTAGGTAATGCCCTGAAATTTACACCACAAAATGGAACGGTTGCCGTGTTACTTTCATCGACCCCCCAAGGCACCATACAATTGGAAGTAACAGATAACGGGCCAGGGATACCGTATGATCAGCAGCAAAAGATATTTGACCGTTTTTACCAGGTGAATAATTCATCCATAAGAAGCTTCGATGGCACAGGCATTGAGCTTTCACTGGTTAAGGAACTTACCGGCTTGATGCACGGAACTGTTCTGGTAGACAGTAAACCTGGCGGCCTCACCAGATTTATGGTTGAAATGCCGGTAAAAAAAGTAGCCTCAAACGAAAATTTTATCCCAGTCAGTAAAGTGCCGGTTGAAAAACAACCGAAAAACAGTAAGGAAGAAGAAGTTCCGCTATTACTATTGGTAGAGGATAATGATGAACTCCGTGCATTTTTGGGGGAAAGTATGGCTACCCAATATCGTATTATTGAAGAAGCGGATGGAGTAAAGGCATGGGAGACCATTTTGCAGGAGCTGCCTGACATTGTTATCAGCGATGTGATGATGCCGGGGCAGGATGGTTTCGATTTGTGCAGGATGTGTAAAACAGATAACCGCACTGCACATATTGGCTTTATCCTTCTTACGGCAAAAGCCGCACACGAAGCCCGGGTGAAAGGTTTGCTGATTGGCGCCGATGATTACATAACAAAACCATTCAACCTGGAAGAGCTGGCACTTCGAACTTCCAACCTGCTACAAATGCAGCAAAGATTAAGGGCCTTTTTAAATGCACAGCTCATTGGCAAGGCACCACAACAACAGTTGCCCACAATTACAGATTC
>JBBJOD010000286.1:0-6796 GCA_037721715.1 Chitinophagaceae bacterium
GCGTATTGTACAAAATAGTGGGCTGGCGATGGTTGGGCATTTCTTTCGTTCCGGTGGCTACCATTGGTACGGCGGTGGCTTTTTACGTAGGCTTTAAAAATAATCAGGCTTACGACAGGTTGTGGGAAGCCCGCAAGTTGTGGGGCTCCATCACCAATACCTCCTGCAGCTTTGCCGCCATGCTGATTGCTGTAGTGCCGGACAAAACCATTTAAAAAGAGTTCTTATACCGACACATTTCCTGGGTGCACATCCTGCGGCTACAGTTGCGCAAAACCATTCCCTGGGCTACTGGCAGAGAACACCTGCACCAAACTTTATTAGGTGAGAAACACGAGCTGGAACAGTTTGATGCTGGAGTAAAAAAAATTTTTACCGATGCCGGCAAGATGGAGTATTTCGAGATGCTGAATAAGCGAAGCAACATTGCCAACCATGTGTTGAAAAAGCAAATTCACGAATTGGGACAGCTCAAGAAGAAAGGCGTGATTGATGATTTTGAGCACAGCGACCTGGTGAAACAAATTACAGAATTGATCAACCACCAGGGTGGTTGCGAACGCATCAAGGGCACGCCGCTGTACCGGCAGTACAGCATCTTCAGCCGCGTATTTGTGGTGTTGTTTATTTCGTTGTTGCCCTTTGGATTGATGAACGAAATGGACAAATCGGGCGCTTACGGCGTGTGGCTTACCGTGCCATTCTCCCTGCTCATTTCCTGGGTGTTTTATACCATGGAGCAGATTGGCGAATTCAGTGAAAACCCTTTCGACAATGCCATCAACGATGTGCCCCTGAGCGCCAGTTGCAACACTATCGAAATCGATGTAAAAGAATTTTTGGGCGACGACAATTTTCCAAAGAAAGCGGCGCCGGTAGATGAAGTATTATTATAAAAACGAGCAATGAATTTTGACCAATTCTTTTACCTCGTTCTGGCTATTAGCTTTGCCCTTATCCTGCAAGTAATCTTCCCGTTCCTGTAAATCAGCTTTCTTCTTAATTTGAAATATCGATACAAGGATCTTTCAATTCTATATAATTCTTTGCTACATGTCAATTTACAAACGTCTTAGAATACGGCACTTTGTAAGTTGTCAATATTCTTATCTTTAGCAAAGGTGAGAAAACCGGTAAGCAGCATTATCTTTTATAATTGCCTACTGCAATAACCTAAAGCACGCTCCTGGCATTTGTTCACCTTCTTTGACCTGGTTTAAAAGGCATCATACCGTCCTTCATCAATAGTACGGGGCCGTGATTTACATCTGTATTGTACTTTTATAGTAAATTAATAATTGTTATGTTCGGATTTATCAATTCAGCCCGGATGAAGTGGAAAGAATTCAATTTTGAATTCCACTACAGCCGTCGTAAGCAGATCAAGTGGAGGCAACTGAATGGTATTGATCTGGAAATAAGCGATGAACTCATGAAAAAATCTATTTGCAGATATATCTATAATGGAATTTATGAAACAGACGAGCATAAAATTCTTACGGAAACTTTCAACGCAGATGACACCCTGCTTGAATTAGGTACCGGCATCGGGTATAATACCATTTACTGCGCAAAGAAAAGCCATAACAGGGTAACCAGCTTCGAAGGTAACTCGAGCCTGATACCATTGATTAAAAAAAATATGAAGAAGAATGACACGGATTTCGATGTAAGAAATGAAATTCTGGTTTCGCAAAACGCGGAAGAGCTGACTTCCACTTTTAATATTGCAGAAGAATTCTGGTTCTCGTCGTTAAAAACAGATCCCGGTGCCAGGATCACCCACCAAATCACCGTTCCTACATGTAGCGTAAAACAAGTAATTTCGGAAGTAAATCCTACTTATTTACTGGTGGATATTGAAGGCGGAGAAGAGGAATTCTTCCGGGACAGTAGTTTCCTGGCAAACTCATCAATAAAAAAGATACTCGTTGAATTACATCCATGGGCAATCGGAGATGAAAAATGTAATGCCATCATAACAAATATCCTTCGAAATGGATTCACGATGAAAATCGATCTCTCGCCTAAACATATAATGTATTTCTATAAGTGACCTGTATTTTACCCCGGAATGCTTTTATTTGCAGATATGGCTTATTGAACTTTGCTTAGTCTACTGCAATCCAGCCACCTTATACTCTAACAGTTCTCGATAATTAAAAATAAATTTAATTTTTATTTTCCAGTCAAATAGTCACAGCACCAGGGTTTTATACAAAGCCAAATTTTCATATGGCAACATATCTATACGTGTTAACCCTTAGTGGGCAGGTCATTAAAAATGTCTTATTATAACATTCGATTTTGTCTGTCTAAATTCTTAAATTATAGAATGAAATTTACCGAATTCATAATACTGAGTTCAGAGGCGAAAAAACAAGCTGTTTGGTCATTTGGGAATTTGAAGGCAAAATACGCTCAATATAGCAGCAGTTGTAATATCTATGAGATGTCAGGATATTATGCGGCAGTTTTCTATGCAGATGATGAGAGTCCTTCTATCACGGGGCATTACTTTGATATCGATGTTCCGATTGGATATAAATTGTCTGAAATAGCTTACTTTTTATTCAACCGAACCTCAATACCTGTTTATTAATCGTTTATGCTTATTGCACAGTTTCAATTATTAAATGATGATCAGAAAGAACAAGTCGTTTGGGATAGTGCTATGTTTTTAGGGAACTACGACGAAGGTAACACAATTTGTGACGCTTATGAACTCTTTGATTTTTATGTGGCATTTTGCTACTACCTGGACCGACAGGAAAAAGCAGTAATAACTGCTCACATTTATGCAGATCAATTGCCTTTGATGGTGACATTGAATTGATCGTAACCAAAGGAAAAAGGGTACGGATGATATCTCTAATAGAAATACTTATAGTTAAATAGTAACATGCTATCGAAAAATATTACGTTTCAAAATCAACGGGCAGCATGCTTGAACTCCAATATTCAACGATAGATTTTAGTACAGATCTGATTCCATCAAAGCTGGAAGGCTTCTGAAAATATCCCTGGACGGTGTTCTCATATGCCTTCGAAATTTGAGACTTGTTACTAGCGGTAGAAAAGAATATAAAAGGTGTAGATTTTAAAAGTAAGCCCTCTTCACTGGTCAAAAGTGACCTCAATTCAAAACCGTTCATTAAAGGCATATTGATGTCACACAAGATGAAAAATATTGGTTTATTGGTATCTCTGATATAATCTATTGCAATCGTTGGGGAATCAAAAGTATAAATGGTATTACAAATACCCAGTGATTCTAAGGCTGATAAAAAAAGTTCCAGGTCTTCTTTATCATCATCGATTATTATAATTGTACCATTTGAATTCATATCGTACATTTTTTCCATTTGACTTTAAACTTCCAGACCTGCTTGAAAATTCCGGAACGATCATTGAAAATCAAAATGGTTAATCTATGTTCCAATAAATGGACCACAATTGCCAGGTAGAAAAATACAGTGTCAAACGTGATCGAAACACTGGTTGCTCTACAAATTGAAAGGTTACAATGTCGTGGTGGTATTCAAAAAAGGTTTAGACAATCTAAATGCCTTTCACTGAAATGCTTACACTGTGTATAATTTCTTGATAGGGCGCCGAAACACAAATTTAGATAAGTGTTAGACCTTAGATAGCAAAATAGGCAATAATACCATTCCAAAATATTAAATATTCATCATATTTGTGGACAAAGCAGTATTATGGACATAACTGTGCACATAACCTTTCCAGCTATTTAAGAACCTATCATTAATAGTTAGAAGAATGCCCGCCAAAGGTTGGTAAAACAGGTCGCGGGGGCAGGCTGGCGTCCCAGTAATTAAGGATTAACCTGAACATGGATATGATGTCTTCGTAGACAGATGGTTTTTGAAAGTAGCCTTGAATAGAATTATTGTCGTAGGCACTAAACACCTTATGCGCCTGGCTGGAAGTAGAAAGGAATAAAAAAGGAGTGGATCTTACACGTAAGGAGTCATCTTTAACTAATAGAGACCTTAATTCAAGCCCATTTAATTCAGGCATATTTATGTCACAAAGTATAAAGAAGCAGGGTTCTACGGTACCACTCAGGTATTCGAAAGCTGTGCGGGCGTTTTCGAAAAGTTTAATTTCATTTACCACATGTAATTCTTTCAGTGCCTTGTGGAAAACATATAAATCTTCTTTATCATCATCAATGATAATTATAGGGCCACTTTTTTTCATAGTAATTTGAATATACCTGGTAAACTACCGACTATTTCCCGATAATCCCTTAAAAGTTTTTTTCCTGGAAATAAACTTTTCAATTTGGTTTTAAAATTAAATACTGATGCCCCTCTACTTCTACTTATTTACACCTACGGCGTTGTATTCAGAGAAAATATAGATGCCCCCAGTTTGAAGCAGAGTCCGAACTGGTAGATTTCTTTTACAATGAGCCTTTATCCGGAATTAAAGAACAGGGTAAAGGTACTTTTTATTAGGGGTAAGCTTCTGTTACCGCTGCCCGTTTACATTGCAAACCGATGATGTTGATCCCAACAATCATTTAGATGCTTTCATTGTTGGCATATAAAATTCAGGTCAACCATGAATCCAGTTCAGGAATGCAAAAATTCAATCAATTCAAACCGGTTTTCGAAAGGATCCCGGAAGAATAGACGCTTCCGGCCTTCTATTTCTGATGAATGAGTGATGGGCACATTTTTGCTTTCCAGAAATGCTTTCGCTTCATCCAGGTCATGAACTTCAAAAGCCGAGTGCCTGTCAGAATAGTTTTCCCCTGCTTCCATTCTTAAGTGTATTTCAACACCAGCAATGGAGAACCACAAAGCTCCACCGGGATGCTCACCCGGGATTTCAGGCAAGGCTAAAACCTCGCTATAAAAATGGGCGGCTTCTTCTAACATTCCTTCAGGTACGGTGATCAAAACATGATCAAGCCGTTTAAAATTTATCATGGCTTTGCTTTTAGAATTATATGTTGAAATGTTTGTTTTTGTAACTCATCAGTTGCTTACAACCATGAGTTTCAATTTTAATCGCTCCTGCCTGTACCCGTTTAATGCCACCATCAGCGCCAATATACCCCATGTCAGCAACTGCCAGGTTACCATCTGCCAGCCGCCCAATTTCCAGGATACAACTCCGGCAAAAATACCCAGCGCACCACCAATAAAGTAGATAGTCATATATACGGTGTTAATTCGGCTATGTGCGGATGCATCAAGGGCATAAATAGTAGCGACATTTGTTACCTGAGTGGCCTGTACTCCTATATCGAGCAAAAGCACGGCTATAACAAATGATGTAAGAGAAAATGGGAATATCTTAATCAGTAACACCCCGGCAATCAGTAAACATACTGCGATTACCTGCGACTTTGCCGGGTTCCCTTTATCTGCCAGTTTGCCAAATGCAGGAGCCATTAAAGCGCCGCTGATAGCCAGGATGCCGAACAAACCAATGGTATCGGTCTGGTAATCGAAAGGAGGATTGCTGAGGTGAAAGGTAAGCGTCGTCCAGAAAGAACAAAAGGCACCAAAAACAAGGGCGCCTAATAAAGCCGTTCTCCGCAGTAATACAAAACGTTTAAATTGTTCTATAGTGGATTGTAACAATGCCATATAGTTACCTTCGAAGGATGGCCGGATAGAAGGAAGCGAAACCTTAGTGACCAGTGCAGCAATAAGAACCATCACCGCGGAGATGCCATATACATAGCGCCAGCCAAACCACTCAGCTATGTAACCGCTAAATACCCTCGCTGCAAGCACGCCTATCAGGATGCCAGTGAACACAACTCCAACGTTTTTGCCTCTGTTAACAGTATCCATGCTTGCAGCCATTGGCAATATTACCTGCGCTGCTACTCCAAACAGTCCAAGCAGCAGGCTCATTATAAAAATTCCGGCCAGGCTGGTAATAAAGAAAATGCCAATCAATACTATAATAATGGCAGCCTGTAAAAAAAGGATCAGTTTTTTCCGGTCTGTTTTGTCGCCAAGGGGAGTGATAAAAAATAGTCCGAGCCCGTAACCCACCTGCGTAAGAACAGATACTATTCCCACTTCGCTTTCGCTGGCATCAAAACTTGCTCCGATATCTTTCAAGATAGGCTGGTTGTAATAGATATTGGCCACGCAAACTCCGGAGGTAACCGCCATGATAATTAACTGGTACCTGGATAGACCCTTGGTTCTCATATTGGTAAAACGGCGTTGTGAATGTTCATTGTGTGTAAATTTAGAGGATAAATAGTAAATCAAGCGCTCATCAAACCTACCTGCTGATTAAATTATCAGCCTTTGTTTCCATCCAATTCGCATGTTCCGACAAATAAAAACTATTCAAAAAAGTTTTTAACGCCTAAACATTTATATTATGAAGAGTGAATTTCTAGAAGACCTGCAAGCCTCTGTAATCTCAAACGACAAAGGCCGGGTACAAAACATTACCCATTTTGATAACCCCATTCCTGGCAACGGAGCTACCGCCCAAATGGTCGCTCAAAATTACCTTGAACAAATGAGCGGTAATTTAAGACTTGGCACTAAGTCACTTGAAAACATGAGCCTGTCCGTTGATGAAGATATCACAGACGGCCAACCCGAACTAAGGTTCGATGGTGAAAAGCAGCAGTTCGATAACAGCACAGTAAGTTACCAGCAAACAGTAATCGGGCTTCCCGTTTGGGGTGCGAGCGTTACGGTTCAAATCAAAAACGATCCGTACCGTGTGTTGAACACCAGTTCAACCATTTATGATAATATTTCCGTGGAAAAACCTTCTG
>JBBJOD010000287.1:0-6782 GCA_037721715.1 Chitinophagaceae bacterium
CCATTTTTGTTTGGCATCCCGGGTTTAAATTTATCGACTCCTTTCCATAGCTGCTTTCTTCATTTGAAGAGTAACCTCGCTGCCGAAAAATTTTTCTATCCTGTTTTCAACCAGGTAGATCACAGGCGTCAGTAAGATTGCCATGGTAAACTTATAAGCGTAATTCATCATTCCTATTGCAAGAATCTGCTGCCAGGAAAAAATGCCAAGAAAGGCAATAAAGAGAACAATGTAACTATCCACCAGTTGAGACACCAGCGTGGAACCCGTGGCCCTCAACCAAATATATTTTTCACCGGTAGCCCGTTTGATACGGTGAAAAATGGTAACATCAATAATCTGGCTTACCAGGAAAGCAACAAGACTGCCGGCTATAATCCGCATACCCTGGCCGAAAATCCCGTTAAAAGCATCCTGCATATCAGGCACCCCGTTTTTCACATTACTGGTAATCCAGAAATCCGCAGGAGGCACCTGAATAGCCACGTAAAACATCAGAAAAGCATATGTTATTAGTGCCACGGCGATATAAGAAATATTCCTGACTGCCTTGGCGCCATAAAATTCATTCATAATATCGGTTATTACAAATTCTAGCGGCCAAAGCAAAACCCCGCAGGTAAGCGTAAAAGTCAATCCCGACTGTCCGAACAGCGTTATGTTTGCAGGGTTAAGATGAAGTAATTTTTCCAGGGAGAATAACTTTCCACCGATACACTCAGCAATTAGTGCATTGGCAACAAAAAATGCCGTAAAAAATATATAGAGCTTTGTAGGTCTGTCTTTGAGAAGAGCATGAATCATCTGATCAACAAATATATTTGGTATATAAAACAAAGCAAATTAGAAATGAAAAGCCACTGCGGGCGAAAATTGCTTAATGGTTCTCCTTTCAACACCAGGAACACGCACCACAACCCGGTTAAAATATTAAATACCACGGCAAGAAGAAGTCCTGAGACAATAATGGTTGATTTCAGGTTTCCTTCCGGAAAAAAATTCAAATACCTCATCAACCACGTAAGCAGCGTACATATATTATAGATAAATGTTACCCTGGCTAAAAATATAACAGGCTTCATTAAAGGTCAATATACGCACAGCAGTGATAAATGTAACCAACTGTTTCCAAATTCGTCAAATCTGCTTAAAATACCATTATTTTGCGGGAATAATCAAGACGTTTTTATGAATGCTGTGCTATTGAAAAAATTATTTCCGCACCTTATAGCAATGGTTGTGTTTGTTGTTGTGGCAGCAATCTATTGCCAGCCTGCCCTGCAAGGCAAAGTGCTAAATCAGAACGATATCCAGGGTTGGAAAGGGATGGCACAGCAGTCTTTTGAATTCAAGGAGAAATATGGACACATGCCCTACTGGACCAACAGCATGTTCAGCGGAATGCCGGCTTACCAGACGGCTATGCAAACACCCAACAAAATTTCGATTAACTACCTGCATGCTCTTTTCACATTAAACCTGCCCAAGCCTGTTAATTACTTCTTTCTCGCTTGCGCAATGACCTATTTTCTTTTGGTGGTATCGAAGGTAAATCCCTGGTTGGGTATCATGGGCGGTATAGCGTATGCCTACTCCACTTTTGATGCAATCATTATTGCCGTGGGGCACGATACCCAGATGATATGTATAGCATATGCCCCGGCGGTACTGGGTGGTTTGATACTGATCTTTCGAAAACGGTATCTTACCGGAACTGTATTGCTCGCGTTGTTTGCAGCGCTGATGCTTTCTTATAATCATTTCCAGATAGCCTATTATACATTAATCACTTCTCTTGCTATAGGCATCGCCTTTGCTATACATTACGGGCGAAATGGCGAATGGAAACATGTTGTCACTTCGGGCGCATTAGCACTATTGGCAGCCGGATTGGCATTGGCCGTTAATATTGTCAGCATTTGGCCAACCAATGAATATGCAAAAGAAACCATGCGGGGCGGCCGTTCTGAATTGTCTGATACCACCAATCCGTCTAACAAAAGTAAAGGCGGACTTAATAAAGATTACGCCTTTCAATATAGCTACGGCATCAATGAAACATTTACCCTGCTTGTTCCGGGCATTTACGGAGGTGGTAGTGGGGCAAATCTATTAAAATCCGGCGATTCGAAATTCGCGGAAAAAATATCAGAAGTAGGGATGCCAGAAGAAAGTGCCTTGCAATACGCCAATGCATATGCGTATTGGGGTGGCCAGGAACTGGGTACTTCAGGCCCGGTTTACCTGGGTGCTGTAATTTGTTTTCTAGTTATTACAGGGCTGGTTTTTCTAAAGAACTGGCTCAAATGGGCGCTGGCAGCAGCGTGTTTATTTGGAATTGTGCTTGCCTGGGGTAAACACCTCGAGGGTGTAAATTATTTTTTATTTGACCATCTTCCACTTTATAATAAGTTTCGCGCCACTACCATGTCATTGGTGATCCCGCAATTGGGTTTCGTGGTACTTGCCTGCCTGGCAGCCAACGATATCTTTTTCGCAAAGATTGCCAGGGAAGAATTGCTGAAAAAATTCAGGTTATCCTGCATGATCATGCTCGGGCTATTTCTTTTACTTGCAATCATGTATGTGAGTTTTTATTATACAAATAAAAACGACTCCCAGCTGCGGCAAAGTTTCGCTGTCGGAATGTTGCAGCAGCAATCACAGGGCCAGCAACCAAGCACCCAAATGCAACAGCAAGCTGAAAGTATGGCTGCTTCATTTATAAAAGGCCTGCAGGAAGACAGGCAGGGATTATTTGGCAGGGATTTGCTTCGATCTTTTTTCTTTGTATTCCTGGCAGCTGGCAGCATCTGGCTCTACCTTAAAAATAAAATCAACCCGGCGCTAGCACTCTGGACAATCATCCTATTGAGTTCAATTGATCTACTTGTAGTAGGCAAGCGTTACCTGAACAATGAAAATTTTGTTGAACCTACTGACCTTGAGTCCACCTTCGTTCCACTGCCTGCCGATAACCAGATAAAGTCAGACTCAACCAGGTACTTCCGCGTGTTCGATCAGGCCGCCAACGCTCCATTCAGTGATTCGAGGGCTTCCTATCACCACAATTCAATCGGGGGGTATAGTCCAGCCAAGCTGGCGCTTTACCAGGACATCATTGAAAGGCAACTGTCTACAGGAAACATGAACGTATTTAACATGCTTAATACCAGGTATTTCATTGTTCCTAACCCGACTACACAGCAACCGGAAGCGAGGTTAAACAATGAAGCACTAGGCAATGCCTGGTTTGTTAGGGGCGTAAAGTTTGCCAGGAACGCAGATGATGAAATGAATATTCTTAGCGGGCTGAATACACGGGATAGTGCGGTTATTGATACGCGCTATAAGGAAATCTCTCCGACGCAACCCGTCTTCGATTCTGCGGCTTCTATCAACCTCATTGAGAATCTAAATGATAAGATTTCTTACCGAAGCAGTTCGCGCTCAAATCAGTTCACAGTGTTTAGTGAAGTGTATTACCCTTATGGTTGGAATGCGTATATAGATGGGAAAAAAGCTAATTATGGCCGGGTAAACTATGTACTGAGAGGCATGTCGGTTCCTTCCGGCGACCATACGATTGAGTTCAGGTTTGAACCTACTTCTGTTATCCAGGGAGATAAGATTACCATGTGGTCGTCGCTACTGTTATATATAATGCTTTTTATAGCCTTGTTTTTTGAATTTAAAAGAAACAAACAGTTAATCAGATAACGGCAACTGAACCTGGCTTTAGCCTTAACACAGGTTGAAGTTGACAGGTGCCATGGATATGCCTAAAATCTTATCTATAGTTCCCTATACCGTATTTCCCGCAAAAGTGGGCGGACAAAAAGGCATTGCTTTTTTCAACGAACATTTGGCGCGTGAAACGGAATTGGTTTGCATAACGGTAAAAAATAACGATCCCGCATTTGCGAAAGGATATAATATTCTAAATATTCTTTCCAATGGATTCTACAGGTATTTAAACCTGTTATACTTTTTTCGTATAAGGAAACTTCTTCGGCAATACGGATCAACGCACCTGATGTTAGAGCATCCATATTATGGATGGCTGGGGGTACTATTAAAATGGTTTACAGGCGTGAAGCTTATCATTCACTCCCACAATATTGAAGCCACCCGGTGGAAAAGCTTGCAGAAATGGTGGTGGCGCATTTTATGGTGGTACGAGCGCTTCACACATAGGCAGGCAGATTATAATTTCTTTATACAGGAACAAGACAGGCAATATGCCATGCAACGGTTTGGACTGGCAGATTCAAAATGCATTACCATTACTTATGGAATTGAGTGGGACCGCCTACCGCTTCAACAAGATAGATTAAGCGCCAAACAACAATTGAGGCACCAATACGGAATTGCTGAAAATGAAGCCATCCTGCTTTTTAATGGCGCCTTTGACTATTCTCCCAACCTGGATGCATTGAAAAAGATCATTACTATCGTCAACCCCGCATTGCAACAGAAACTCGATTTTCACTATAAGATTATTATCTGCGGCAGAAAAATACCTTTGGAATTAAACGATAAATCTTATGACAATATTATTTTTGCGGGATTTGTAGATGATATTAGTACATATTTCAAGGGGGCCGATGTATTCATCAATCCCGTAACTGAAGGGGGAGGAATCAAAACCAAATTAGTGGAAGCATTGGGTTACAATATGAATGCCGTTTCTACTTTAAACGGAGCGATTGGTATTGAAAGCTCCTGGTGTAATGGCAAATTACTTCTTTGCGCCGATAACGATTGGAGCAGTTTCGCAACACTCATCACCCAGGCAGCACATATCAAAAATGACATTCCTCCAATATATTTCGAGCGATTTTACTGGGGCCACCTGGCCAGGAAAGCTGTTGCCTTTATCCAAACGGCAGGATGATGCAATGGAAATACTAAACCAATTAAATTAAAATTGCTAATATTTTGAAGGTTGCTATTAACTATCAGAACAGCAATGCCGATTAGATTCTTCCCACTAGGTGACCGCCGAAAGCTGACAACTGATAGCTGATCGCCATACAACTACCCTTACAAGCACTTCTCGATGCTTTTCCACATATCATTTGCTGTTCTTTCCCAGGAAAAGATATTTTTTTGCAACCTGCCTTTGACAACCAGTTCGTTCCTGAGTGCGGGATCGCTATATAGCCTTACCATGGCAGATTTTATTGCTTCTACATTATAAGGATCAACCAGCAGAGCGGCGTTGCCAGCCACCTCGGGCATTGATGTGGTGTTTGAAGAGATTACCGGGATATCACATTGCATCGCTTCAATAATGGGAATGCCGAATCCTTCAAAATGGGGAACAAATGTCAATGCCATTGCAGAACCCAACACATGGTTGATCCGGCTATCATCAATACGTCCCGTAAAAACAACATCATCTTTACTGGTCATCTGTTTTTGCTGATCGTAAATGTCATCCATTTTATACGATGGTTTACCGCCGATTACCAGTTTGAGATCGGCATTTGTTTCTATTTTGAATAATTCGAACGCTTTTAATAACCGTACAATATTCTTTCGTGGATGGAGCGTACCGACAAAAATGAAGTATTCTTTACCGCCGGTAATTTCGGTTCTGATCTTTGCTTGTGTTGCTTTATCAACCGGTGCGAGAAAGTTATTGATGCCACAATAGACGATGTCTATTTTTTCAGGAGCAACTTTAAATGTTTGAACGATATCCTGTTTGCTGAACTCCGAAATGGTGGCAATGCGCGCTGCAATAGCAGCGTAACGGGGAAAAAAATAATTATAATATTTGTTATTGGTCCACTTTAAATCTTCTGGATTGTGGTAGAAGTTAAGGTCTGCAATCATGGCATATTGTTTACCCTTCCATCCCAGGCATAAGATACCATCCGGGGACAAAAACAGATCAGGATTTAACTTTTGGAGGAAATTTTTTACGCTCCATTCAAACCATACCACATTTAGCAACGCATGCTTGGCGGGCGGAAAAAGATTGTGCGGCACAATGTTTTTAGCAAATAAAAATTCTTTATCGATGCCTGAGTCGAACAAAAAATGAAATTCGATTGATGGGTTGTTTTGGACAATATACTTCAACGTATTGTACGCGAACCAGCCTAGGCCGTCCATTTGATTTTTTCGAAGCAGCCGGGTATTTACAGCAATTTTCATCTTTCAATTTAAATCATTAAGTGAATTTCTTGTACACTTTGAAAATAGTTCGTCCCAAACCAGATTGATC
Organism: Chitinophagaceae bacterium; assembly: GCA_037721715.1. Lineage (GTDB taxonomy): Bacteria > Bacteroidota > Bacteroidia > Chitinophagales > Chitinophagaceae > JADCRZ01. Next base: position 6,239 of record JBBJOD010000287.1, read on the forward strand.
GAGCCTGGCGGCTATTTTAATGCGATTGTTGTTCATCGGTTCAAAGCTTTGACCGGGAATTATTTGAGTCGCATACGTTTTACATTGTTCTATAAAGTCCGTAACCCGCAGTGATCGGTGTTCTCGAGGAGTCTTCAACAGTCGGTGCGAAAGGCTTTCACAAAAATACATCAGCATTCCTTTTCCATATCTTTCTACTGCTTCGCTGATAGCGTGGTCATGCTTCAATAAACCGTGAATAAAATAAATATACCTGCCAAAAGCATCCTGGTATTGCATACCATTTGTTGTACGAGACAGACTTTCATGCAGCCGGTAAGAAAAGCACTCTGTGAAAGTGGTAGCTTTAAATCCAATTCTTATTAACCTGACCCATAACTCATAATCAGCAAAGATGAGGTTCGGATAATATGGCGGTATTCCACCTACCGCATCGTAATCTCTCGAACGCATCACATAACCAGTACCCATACTTTCCATGGTACGCGATAGCTGGCAGGACAGAAATTCATGCGCATACTGGATCTCATCCATCGGCATGCAG
>JBBJOD010000288.1:0-6766 GCA_037721715.1 Chitinophagaceae bacterium
CCCGACAAGGCGCAGTAAAATTTATAATAGAGATAATTTACTGGTAGTTATATTCAACATTCCGTGCTGGTGACATTGCTATGCAAACAAAAGAAAGATAAGATTTATTCATTTGGAAGTCGTAAAATTTGCTTTTAAAGTGAAGTGAGAAGATTTACAACTTCGAGATAAAGTGGTAATAAAAATTTATAGCATCATAATATTGCTTAATACTAACCCTTTCATTAATACCGTGATAACCTTCAGTATTTGTGAAAGGACTAAATCGTAAAGTTGCTTCTGAGATATGTAAAAAATTCCTTGAGTCGGTAGCACCCAAACCTAAATATGGCACTACGACAGTATTGGGAAAAGTTTGTCTTATTGCAGTAGTCAACAATTGAAACGAGGAGTGGTCCGGGGAGGTAACAGGGGTAGGTTCAACTGCAAAGCCTGATATTTTATGCTGAACTCTCTTGTCGTTTATTACCTTGATTACATGGGTTGTTACATCTTTTGAAGTCATGCCGGGAAGTATCCTAAAATTAACCACTGTTGTAGCATTGGTAGGTATCACGTTATCCTTTAACCCGCTGTTGAATTGAGTAACAGATATGGTGGTACGCATCATAGCATTACCTTCATTACTTTTACCGAGCTGCTTAAAAACAAGCGGTTTACATAACCATAGATTACTAAAAGCCATTTTATCGATAAATGGCATTTCCGGTGCAAGAAACCGGAAGAAATCTTCTGATGCCTTGCTTAATGAGGGTTCAAAAGGCGATTGATGTACACGTGTTATCGCTGCTGCCAGTACATCAATTGCCGTTTCGTTCGCCGGCATAGCTGAATGACCACCGGTTATGTTCACCGATAACTCAAGGCTTATATAACCTTTTTCTGCAGTACCTATAACAGCAACAGGCTTTTCTCCCATTCCAGGCACTGCTTTGATAGTGATCTCACCTCCTTCATCCAACACAAACTCCAGATGAACACCTTTTGACTCTAGAACTTCAGCTATAGCCTTAGCACCTTGCCTGCCTCCGAGTTCTTCGTCGTGCCCAAATACAAGGTATAAAGTTCGTTGTGGCTGTACTCCCAGCTTTAGCAGCATTTCTGTTGCTTCAAGCAAAGCTATCATGCTGCCCTTGTCATCGACAGTTCCCCTTCCGTATATGTATCCATTTTTCACTACACCATCAAAAGGAGGTGCACTCCAAATGTTGTCTGTACCGCCTTCCACAGGTACAACGTCTTGATGAGCCATTAAAACAGCAGGCTTTAAAGTAGACTTCCTGCCAGTCCATGTAAAAAGCAAACCAAGTTCGTGAACCTTTTGAAGATGAAGCTTGGAAAATACTAAGGGATATGCCTTCTGAAGAAAAGCATGAAAAGCTTTAAAGGCTGCAGTATCACCAGGTAATTTGTCTGATACAGAGATCGTTTTATATCTGATCGCCTGTTGAAAGTGAGACAATGCGCTGTCAGGAGGTGTAGTTGCTGTTAAAATTTTTACATGAGGTTGTTTAGATTGTACACTGAAAGTATTGAATAGAATGACCGCAATCAGTACAAGTAAAGCCAAGCCAAGCAATTGAAATAGTTTCTTAAGCATGGATAACTTATTTAGTTGAGATGTTATTCTATAATACAGAAATAATCGATTGGAGATTTCCCGTTGTTCATGATATTTCTGATGGTAATGCTATCCAAATCGTTACTGACAGGCACAGATAAAAATTCCTGCAGACAATCAATATTCCTTTGAATACTTCTTCATCTTCAGTAGTAGTGCCGTGTAGTGTTCTGATTGATACTACCGAAGGTATAAATTATTCTTGCTACCTGCAAGATTGTGGGAGTAATAAGACTATCATTTAAAATATCACTAAAGCAAAATTCTGATGAAAGTCGCTTGTAATTGTGGGATAAAGTACAGACCGGTTACAAAAGCCATACATTGCAAAAAAGTCATGTTAATAATAATAATCCCATTAAATAAAGTATAACAAAATTACGAGATGCCATAATGTAGCGATGCCGGAATCGCCTTTGCATTCGAATCCGGCATCGTTTAATTGTAAAAATTCAGCTTTCTATTTTTTGTTTTGCCAAGTAAATTCTATGCCTGAATATTATGTTACTTGGGCATTGTTGCATAGCCGATTGCGCCACCTAGAGATTCACCGTCGAACACGAATCCACCGTACCACATGCGGTATTTGTTTTTATCCAAAATCACACTGGGGAACACCAGTAGTATATTCCACGGATCGGTAGTCAACACTGGATTTTGCGGATTCTTCGTCCATTTAATACCATCGGGTGACGTAGCATACCCAAGGTTTTGGCTCACATTATAAATCTCTCCTGCATACCACATTTCATATCCGCATTGGGTTTTGATAACGCTGGCCGAAAATGCAGAGGTAACATCCCATGCACCGGGCGCTCCATGCTTTACCACAGGATCGCTGAAATGATAAGGGGATTCTGTAGTAAGGGGATTATCATATACCGTCCATTTAATACCATCTGGAGAAATGGCGTAACCAATTGAAGTTTTTGAAGTAGGTGTTGCCTGGGTTATCGAGCCAATAGCCCCGGAGAACCACATCTTAAAAGTGCCGTTTTCTTTTATTACCGCGCCTGGGAAGATGCCGTCGGCATACCATCCGCCCGCCTTAGACTGAAAAACAGGTGAAGGATGCCGATCCCAATGAATACCATCCTGCGATGTTGCATAGCCAATTTTACCTCCATCCGGACTGGAATTAGAACCTCCTGAATACCACATGCGCAGTGTATTCCCGTCTTGTAATACATGCGGAATACCTACAAAGGATTGTTCCCAGGATCCGGGCTTCGCTTCAAATACAGGCTTATCACCATACCTTTCCCAATGTATTCCATCCGTGGAAGTAGCATATCCAATAGAAGAAAAGGTTTCAATACTATGACCTCCAGTGTACCACATCCGGAAAGTATTGCCGCTTTTAATAATCGAATGGCCTAAAATGATACCATCATCCCAGGAATTTACGCTTTTAGTAAAAACAGGATTTCCTGCATACTTTTCCCAGGCCTGCTCTTTCACTGCCGGAGGGCATGGATGAATGTCATCTTTTTTACAAGCACCTAATAGAATAACTAAACCAAAGAGTGCAGAAATAATTTTTTTCATACAAGAAATTTTATTGATTGTAAAAATTGGTTACTTAATCTGTATCTGACAAATGAGTAAAGATTCTAATCATTAAAAATCTATCCCTAAACTAATAAGGCGTTTGCCTTTTTAAACAACAAAATGAGTAGGATAAGGGTGCGAATGAGTGAAGAATGATTGGCACTTATTCAGCACAAGTGTTTGAAGTTGGTTATTTGAATTGAATGATTTCAATTTATTACTATTTTATCAGTTAAGAATGTTTTGCAACCCATAAGTTATTTTTTTCGAAAAGATGCGGATAACTAAAAACAAAAAAACGATAAAGGAAGATCCTAACCGGTACAACCAGTAGCAGAAACCAATAACCAGGTCCTGATACATATATGTTGCAGCTCTTTTGTATAAATCTGTTGGGGGTTTAAAGATTCCCTGAAACTTATTTTAGGGATTTATATACGTGACAGCAATTCTACCAATTCATTTTTACGGTGCGGACCAACTCTTACTTCACTTCCATCCTGCAATTCCAGCATACCACCATCTTCATGTTTGTACTTAACAATGCAGTCGGTGTTTACAATACAGGAGCGGTTTACACGAAAAAAGTTTTGAGTCAGCAGTACGGGTTCAAATTCCTTTAAGGTTTTTGATACTACAATCTTCTGTTTGTTTACGAGGTAGAAAGTGGAGTAATTACTCAATGCTTCTACCCTCAAAATTTCATTTATCCGCAAAAAAATAATTCCCTGTAAAGTAGCAAGCGCTAATCTTTTGGGGGCATGCGGCTCTTTAAGCGTATCACTTAGTAAAATTAATTGTTCTTTTGTATGCACAAAATCTTCAGAAAGTGAAATTTTTTTACGTAACCTGCTCAAAGCGTTTTTCAATTCGTCTGTATCCACAGGCTTTAGCAGGTAATCCAAAGCACTTATTCGAAGTGCATTGAGCATATATTCGTTGTACGCAGTTACAAAAATCACTTCGAAATCAAATTCTTCCATGTTTTCCAGCAACTGAAAACCATTCATGCCCGGCATTTCGATATCAAGAAAAACAACGGTCGGTTTCATTTTCCGGATACCGGTGATAGCCTTTTCAGGATGATTATAAATACCAACAATCTCAATATCTTCTGCTACAGTTCTTAACTTTATAGCCAGCGATTTACAACTTTGTGGTTCATCATCTACCAATACCGCTCTGAACATATTATTAAAGTATAAGAAATCGTTTAATCTTTGAAAGTTAATGAGCTATTTCGCCCTATGATAAACATTGCAATAGCATGTTGGAAAAGTAAGATACTAACACATTCGTCTGTCGTTCAATGGTCATGTGTGAAACGTATTAATGACTTAGCAGATACGGCTTTTGCTTTAGGCGGTTTGACGCCCTTCCCTGTTCATGAAAGTAATTTTACATAATTAGATGAGCAAGAAATTTTATATTCCTCTGATGGTTACTTTGTTGACCATAATTGAGATATTCTTCTGCTCTGAAGCAGGATCTCAAACAAACCATAGTTCCAAAGTAATAAATGTTCCTTTGACATACGAAGATCTTTCGCTGTATGATTTTGCAATGGTAAGATTTGAAACAAAAAAAACCGAAATACCTCCTGTCAATCTCTTGAAGAAACAATTTCAGCCATTAAAAGGCATATTCGGAACGGATAGCCTGTATTTTGTTGACAGTGTGCAGTCTGTCTGGTTGCAGTTCAGTATCTATAACAACTACCCGACAGATACTAGTGTTTCTGTTATATTTCCACGGGGCGTAAACAAGGCCATACTGTACAAAAACGAAGGTGAACAGCTGGTTGTAGTCGGGAAAACAGGTTTTGCGATTGCCGTAATAAAAAGAGCGATTTATAAAGAGGATGCCAGGATAGACTTGAACTTGAAGGCACATTCTCAAACAAATTGCCTCTTACAAATTCCCCGCATCGGATTCAGATACATGTTCTCAAAAACTCCTGTATTGGAAACGTTTAACTATGCTGAAATAAGGGCTTTTAAACGGGAGAAAGAATTCAACAACCCAAGGTTTTTATGGGCTCATTTTTTTACCGGTATATTTTTTATGTTTTTTGTATTTGGCTTTATTAAATACCTGGTTCTTGAGAAAGATATAGCCTATCTCTATTATGGTTTATTAGGGTTATTTAATGCATTAATGGCTATTGCTTATGCAGAATATCCAGCGTTCGAACTTCCCTGGTTTGAAAATCTGCGGGGAATTGAATTATTAAACCTGTTAAACGGTATTGCTATCTTTATGCAGGGGTACTTTATTCTTGAAATTTTACAACTAAAAATAAAGTATCCCAGAATCACCATTTCCATAAAAGGCCTCCTTTATTTACAGTTGTTACTCGCCGTTCTTTATACGGTAGACTGGACCACGGGGACGCGTTTTCATCCAGCATTCTGGGGAATTAATACATTTTTCCAATTAGTACTTCTGTCACTTATGTTAGGATGGGTACTTTATCTCGCAAAAATAAGAAAAGGCTTTTACAGGTTTATATTCCTGGGGGCACTTACTATTTTTTTAGCTTCTACTGTAGCGTTCTCAGTAAGATATTTTAAGTTATATTATTTGCTTCCTGTATGGTTTGGAGCAGATCAAAGAGGAAGTGTAAATCACTTAATGCAAATAGCCTTAGTAATAGATATGCTATTTTACTTTACCGGCCTTTCGTTCCGCGACCGGAAGGTACAAACGGACAAGACAATTTTTCAGGAACAACTTATTAAACAATTGAGTGAAAATAAAAACCTGCATGAAAAGTTTACTGGTGAACTTGAGCAACAAGTAAAGGAAAAAACTACTGAACTGGTACAACAACGGCAAGCATTAGAAACTGAAAAGGAAGCGAAACTGCTGGCTGATTTTAACCGCAGATTTTCTGAAAGCGAATTTAAAGCTTTGCGCTCGCAGATGAACCCCCATTTTGTTTTTAACGTCCTCAATACCATTGAATCTTACGCACTGGAAAATAATAAAGAGGCGGCATCAGAAATGATACAGAAATTTTCAAAACTCACCCGTTTGGTATTCGAAAATTCCATGAACCAGTTAGTGCCCTTTGAAAATGACTGGAAAGCTTTACAATTATATATTCAACTGGAGCAGATGCGCTATGCTGATAAGTTTTTGGTTGCGTATAATATAACAGACCAAATACTGGAACAGGGATATTTAATTCCGCCAATGATCGTTCAGCCATTTATTGAAAATGCAATAATTCATGGATTACGAAATAAACCAGGCAATGGCGGAATATTAAATTTATCTGCCAGTCTTGAGAACGACTGCATCATTGTGCAGGTAGAAGATAATGGCATAGGACGTTCAAAAGCGGCATTATTAAAAACAAACAATCCAATCCAGAAAAATTCATTGGGCATAAAAGTAACACAGGACAGGATTTCTATGTTCAATAATCTGAACCTCGATAACAAAGCAACTGTAGAAATACAGGACCTGAATGAAGGAACAAGGGTAATAATAAAACTTCCTGCAACTAATTATTTATAACATCAATAAATTAGCTTACCCGGGACGAAGTCTTCCGGATTAAAACCATTTTAGCAGATAGTAAATCAT
>JBBJOD010000289.1:0-6750 GCA_037721715.1 Chitinophagaceae bacterium
GCTGAGTTTAAAATGGAACTAACCTTACTTACCAACCCTTACAGCAGTGCCTTTTCTGCCCGGAATCTTAAAACACTGGTGTTTAAAAAAACAGCCAATAAAAAAGATTCATCAGCTGCGGATGAAGAACTGATGATGCAAAATGTAAAACTGGCTAACAATAAATTAACTGCGGATCTTAAACTCATCAATAATGACAAGGCCGGTAAATATGCTTACCTCGTGTATGTTACTTTTGATAATACAGTGCCTCCTTCCATGCCTAAATGGGTAAAAGAACAAAATACCGAGACATTCGCTCAGGGAGTGAATGAGAACAAGACGCTTAACCTCGAAAAATTGCTGACCGATATCTCTACCAATCATATCACCTATGCACAACCTAAAATCGCTAAATTTTATTTAAATATAGAAAAGCAGTAATACTTATCAAAAACAAAATTAAGGGTATGAATAAAAGTCCAATAAACTATTTGCTCACTGCTGCCCTCGGAGCCGTATTGTGGGTAGTTTTTGCCATTCTCCTGGGAAGTTACCTCTCTGAGAGCCCAAACCTTGCAGAGAAAGATCCTGTAGACCTGGCCGGAGAGCTAAGGCTTATTTTCGGCATCGGCGTTTTATTGAGCATAATATGTTGTTGTTATTGGTTCTACTATGGAGATCTGGAAAAAACAGCAGGAGAATTAGACGCCGCCAAAAGAAAATGGAGAATGCTTTTCATCTTTATGATAATCATTTCTGTTGCACTTACCATAGCAATTGTTGTGTTAAATATGTCTGAAGGAATACAACCTCAATGGTTTGTTATTTACTTTGCCTTGCTCGCTGTGCTTACGTTCATTTTCTTTTGGATAAGCACCTACCTGATGTCTCCACGAACCGTGAAGTATTTACCATTAGGAAAGTAACAAATACAGCTCTATGCAGAAAAACGTTTTGATAGCAATCGGGGGAACAGGATCCAGGGTAATAGAATCCGTGGTTCATTTATGTGCTGCAGGACTGGGCCCAGACATATTGCATATATTTTTAATTGACCCGGACCAGGGAAACGGCAACCTGACCCATACCAAAACGCTTATCAAGAACTATACTAGATTGCGTAAACTTTTTTACGAGCCTGCTTCGGGTAATCCCTGTTTTAGAACAGACATCGTTATCCCCCCGGATGACGCCTTCCTTGCCTGGGGAATATTTGATGAAACTACTTATACGCTGGCCAAGTACATTAACCATGACAACCTCAAGAAAAATGAACCCGAACTGGCCGACCTGGCAAATGTTTTATTCACTTCACAGGAACTTTCCACGCAGCTAAATGAAGGATTTAGAGGACATCCATCGATCGGCGCCGTAGTGATGGCAAATCCACCAATGGACGAATATCCATTTAAACTTTTATGGGATGATACGCAATCCCTCAGTGCAAATGAATTAAGGGTGTTCCTGGTAGGATCTATTTTTGGTGGTACCGGTGCCGCAGGATTCCCCACCCTTGGTTCGAGGCAGTTGATAAAATTTAACGACAAGGCTAAGATAGCCGGCGAAAAGAGTAAAGTGCTTTTAGGTGGAGCGCTGATACTCCCCTATTTTAGTTTTTCTATGGACTCGGGTAGCGATGAACCCATGTTTGTTACCACCAACGACTTCCCGATTGCTACCAAGGCCGCTCTACAATATTATAATGATAAACAATTGGGCTTCGATGAATTTTATTTTATAGGCGATTCATTGTCCCAGAAAGTGGGCAAGTTTAGTGTAGGAAGCTCAACACAGGATAACTTCCCGCATTATATTGAGATGATATCCGGACTTGCCTGTTTCGATTTCTTCCGGCAACCTCCGCCCGTTGAGGAACTGCCTGATAAAAAATATTTTATCGCCTGCCGTGAAAATGAAAAACTTACCTGGGACATGCTACCGGTAACCCGGAACAGCAACACCATGCAGGAGGAGAGGAGAAAATTGAAAGACCGGGTTGTAGACTTTACGGTATTTGCTTACTCTTTCTTAACCTTTGGCAAATCGATTCTTTCGGGAACACACCGCGATGCATTATTGGAAACCTGGTATGGAGATAATTTCAAAAAGGATTTTAAAGAAGAAAGCGCCCAGTTTAATCCTCGGCATACAGAAAACAACAACCTGTATAAATTGGCAGACGATTTCCTCAACGATTTTCTTTTTTGGATCTGCTCAATAGACAATAGTGACAATGTAGAACTGATAGACCGGAAGAAGCTACTCAACAACGAAGTGTTGACCAGGAACCATCTTATATTAAAAGATCCGCAGCATTTCAAAGCAAACATAGGCCTGGTGGTAAAAGGTAAACCGGGTGGCCTGGATTTTAATTCTTTCAAAGTTCAGGGATTACAGGAGTCTGTCATACAGGACAAATCGATGGCAGCAGGTAAAAAATTCCTGAATGTCTTTTATTCCGGCGCCACCAAATTCAATAAAAAGAACCTGGTGACAAACTAAAAAAGCAGCATGCCAAAGAAACATCTTTACCTTCCTAAATTACTCAGCGATGCCAATATCGATGAACCGGTATCTAATTCCCTGTGGGAAGATAAACAGAAGAGAATCGTACTGGCAATCAGTGATGGAATTGAACTGGATGAATCTGCGCCTACCAGGGGTGTATCTTCGATACCGGATATCTATGCTCGGCCACTTACCTTCCTGGGCGCACTTCGTTCAGAAAAACATCCGCTGAGAAAGCGGGTTGTGCAGGAATGGCGCGGCCTCCTGAGCCTGCTGGCATTACACCGGGTAAAATCAGACCTGGGCAACCTCACCATTACACCAGTTACACTAAACGACGAAAGATTCAGCCAGGCACTTATTAACCTCGCACCCAGGAGCATCCTGCTCGAAAAAAATGGAACGGCTTATTCCTGGACGGACCTGCTGCTGATCAGGTTCAACCGGATTCCGATAGGAGCTTTTTCTCCGGCTACGCTGGTATACACTTCATCAGATTACAGCAACAAGCTGGGAGCATTTTCATTAAAGGACGACCAGGGATTCCTGAAGCCCCCTGGCAAATTAGAAGGTCTGGAATACGTCGGCCAATGGCTTGAATGGATCATTAAGCAATTCAATAGTTATGCGCTTACCAAAAGCAACGCAAGCGGCGATCATCAATATGTAGCTGATATCAACAAACTATTAGATGAATGGCTGACAGACATCAGGAAAGAATTGGGAATTGGCAACCATGATGTCATCTACGACGAACGGGTGAGAATTTCGGAAGAGCACAAGGAATTTGAACAAGGCAAACAGGCGCCATTCCTTGCAGGGTACAACATCTATAAAATATTGCTGAGGCCACTGGTTAAGAACGAGCTGGCACAGGGAGTTGGCAGCAAGTCGCAGTATGCCTTACACATGCTCCGTAACAAGTCAATATACAAAGAGATTGTTGTGATTGAAGACAGGCAATTATCACTCAATAAGAATCTTTGGGACGGTACAAGGCCGCGAGAACTGGACAAAAATACTGGTATTCTTATCGAAAAATTCTTTAAAGGTGCCTGGGGCCAAAAAATTAATAATATCAACCTGGAGAGTGACCATGCTATCTGGATAAGGCCGGAACTTTTCTTTCTTACCAATAATTTGCTGAAAGCAAAAAACGGTGATAAGATTTTTAACAAGGCAAGAGGCAAAGATGGCAACGCCAGCAGCGAAGGATGGATGAATGCAGGGTTTGATTATGTACTTCCTTTCAAAAATGAAATACTGCAGTTCTTTAGCCCGGTGAACATTCATGAAACACTAAAGCCGTCGTTTCGCGAAGCTGATGGAAGGGTGACGTTTAGTTTCTTTCTGCCGCTACAGGGCAATCAAAAAGTGGAAGTAACCAAAAACTATCGCTTAAAGGGCGCCGACAAAGACTCCGGCGAGGGGCAAATCATAGAAAAGGAAGTGCCAGTGCTGGAGATTTTTCCAAACTATATGGGCGATTTCTGGTGCCAGTATTTTATGCTGTGCTCTGATACGGAAACATTTATGATGGAGCCCTTAAACTACGAACATACAAGCACCATTACTCGAAAAGAACAAAAGTTCGACACAACTCAGTCAAGCCAAAGGGCGGAGATCGTGAGGATTTCCGGTTATAATTCATTTCCGGAAGCCATCGGGCTTAAACCCAAAAACAACCCCGGTGAAAGTTACGGAATGGTACTCTTGAGCAAAGACCCGGATATTGAGCAAAGCGCCTTTGATGACGAACTCTCTATCGTGGGTATCGATTTTGGAACATCCAATACCAATATCTATGTATACAGGAACAACGAACCGAAAAAATTAAAACTGGAACTTTCCAGGTATATCCGGTCCGTATTGAATTCCCCTGAATCAAAAACAACAGAATTGTCGCAACAGTTCTTCCTTCCGAATAAAGACCAGGAACTGGCCATACCAACAGCGTTGCGAATTTTTAACGCCGGCGTGAATGACAATCTACTTCTTGACTATTTTATTTACTTCCCTAACGATTACAGATACCCGAAAAACGTTTACACCAACTTCAAGTGGGATACGGATGATTCAAAAATGAACTCATTTATCCGATCCATTATCTTCCTCATCCTGATCGATCTTGTCAGAAACAAAGCAGGTCGCGTTGAATTTAAGTGCACTTACCCAAAATCATTCTCTGAATCCAGAAGAATAGCCTATAGCAGGATCTGGTCAAAAACGCTGATGGACAATTTTAAATTTGATACGGACCTGGCCGTTTCCCGCAGTCCTGAATGCATCATATTCATTGAAGCGGATGAAAACAGGAAAAGAAACCTGGTCAGGGGTGATGAGTTAACTGTTCAAACAAAATATGGAAATTTTTTGATTAATACTTTACCGGAGTTTGTAGCAGAGGGAGAGTCTTCCGGCCACTATTTTTCCAGTGCTAAAATTGTAAAGAAAATCGATGAAAGGGCCAATATGAAATACGGTGCAGTATGCATTGATGTTGGCGGAGGCACAACTGACTACAGTATCTGGTACGAAAATAACATCGTTTATGACTGTTCGGTCAATCTTGCGGGCAGTCAACTTTCTAATGTTATCCGCAACAATCCACGCGTGTGGCCACTGTTATTTTCAAACGATGCTGTAGTCGCTTTAGAAAGTGTGGGCGATAATGACTCTCTATTTTCATCGCGGCTTAATTTTATATTAAGAAAAGAGGATGCAGAAATAGGAGGACGGTTGATTAAGTATGTTAACAATAAAGACCTGGCCTGGTTGCGGCGTACCCTAGCGATTGAATTCTGTGCGCTATCTTTTTATGCCGGGCATATCTGCCTGGCTATAGACGATTTTACCGGCGGCAGGTCTTCCATTCACATCAAAAACCAGGGAATCCGCCTTCACTGGGGTGGAAATGCTGCTAAGTTCATCAACTGGATAGATTTCGGTAAATACGACCCCAACGGGATGGCATCTAAACTGCTGAACGGCATGTTCTTCAACGCAATTGTAGACCCTTCACTTCAATCAAAGGCATTCAGGCCGGCGCTTCTTAAGCAGGTACAATCGCCCATGCATAAAGATGAAGCTTCAGGCGGAGTAGTGGTAATGAGTAACTACCGGGAAAGAATAAGCGATGCTACGGAGGAAAATGAGATACCTGTTTCTTCAAATGACGATCTCGACTACCTTAATCTTTACGCACCTAAGGAACAAAAGGCCAGGATGGAAGGATATGTAGTGGGTGAAAAAATAAGTATTAAAGGAAGACCGGTGGAGCACTTTGACCTCGTTACAAAAGATAAACTTTTTACAAATGGCGCTTCAAATATTGATGGCATTGACCTAAAGCAATTCAAAGTGTTTGTCGACATTATGAATAAGTTAGGGAAAATGACGGGCCTGTTTCCGGAAGGAAGCCAGATTACTTTATCAAATTCCGAAGAAATATCAATTCGGGGCGCAATCATTAGCAAATTCGATGAGCAGGCTGCCATGCCTGATTCTAAGAGAAGCATCCAGCCTGTTTTTATTTTAGCGGTTAACCATTTACTGGATATATTAAGCAATAAGATGAAATGATACCTCATGTCGGAATAGACCTGGGCACCACTTTTTCCTGTATGAGTTATATGGACGAGCACGGATTGCCTAAAGTGATAAAAAACGTGGATTCTCAAGACAGCACGCCTTCGGTAATATGGTTCGATGGAAAACTGGAATATGTCGGAAAAAAAGCCAACGACAGGAAGTTACAAGCCAACTCCCCTATTTACGAATTCGTAAAAAGGGATATAGGCAAAGAGCCGGGGCATCGTTATGTAATCAACGGGTACAACTACGGCGCCTGTGGCTTGTCGGCCATCATCCTAAAAAAATTACGCATGGAAGCCTTCAATTTTTTTAAAAAGAAGGGATGGCTTTCACAGGAAGACACAATGCGGTCGTTAACAATTCCTGCGGTAATAACGGTACCCGCATACTTTGGTGACAAGCAGCGTTACGAAACCAGGCTTGCAGGAATTGCCGCAGGCTTTGACGTAACGGCGATCATCAATGAGCCTACCGCCGCTGCCCTGACGTATGGCATAGATTTAAACCACAGTCAGCTAATTTTAGTGTTTGACCTGGGTGGAGGAACATTAGACGTTACCATTCTTGAAATAAAGGACGGCGATGCCAGGGTAATTGCATCGGATGGAGCAGATCAGCTCGGTGGCAAAGACTGGGATGCTGTCATTGAAGGATACCTGTTTAAAG
>JBBJOD010000290.1:0-6746 GCA_037721715.1 Chitinophagaceae bacterium
GCTGCAGGCAAATTGTAGTGAAAACCATATAGGATATCAATGACACACCTGAAAAAAACCGGAGCTTTAACCTGAAGTATCTTGTAATAAACTGGCTGTTTTTTTTCATTCGGGCATGTTAAAATTGATGTTGATCAAAATACAATAGAACATGGTCCTTAATAAAATTTTCCTGTTCAATCATATTCATATCTGGCATAGACTTGAGCTGTTTAAAATGTGGCCAGCCATCCTTATCGGCTCCTTCTAATTCATAGTAACCACTGTGCGATAACAGGGAGCATATTGCGATATGCATAAGGTCTTGCTTTTGTTCTTTGGTAAACTTGCCGCGGATTTCTCCAAACTCCTGTATTCCAATGAGGAATAGAATGGTTTCGAGATCCGGTTTTTTACCAAAACGGTCCACCAGCTTCGCTTCCAGGTTCCACCAACGGGTTTGAATATCATCTTTTATATCCATAATGCAAAGATAAGTCTAGAAGAAATGGACGGACCATAGAAAAATGTCAACTGCCTCAATTGTTTTATTTAACTGTTTGAATTGATCTCAATAACAACAAGTAATTTCGCAAAAATTTCATACATGTTGCAACTAGCGTTTATTCGCCAGCATCCGGGACTGGTAAAAGAAAGACTTGGGGTAAAGAACTTTAAAAAAATGGAACTAGTAGATGAAGTGATTGCTTTGGATGATCATCGTAAAAGGCTTCAATTTGAAAAAGACGAGTTGCTGGCTAAAGTAAACAGCCTATCGAAAGAAATTGGGATAATGATGAAGAAAGGAGAAAAAGACCTGGCAGAACAGAAGAAAGCAGAAGTGGCTGTTATCAGAAAGAAATTAAATGATGTAGAAAGCCTTCATACAATTGAAAAAGATATCAATGACCTGATGGTTCAGCTACCAAATATTCCTTCGGCACATGTGCCTCCAGGAAAGTCACCGGAAGACAATCAACTGGTAAGGGAAGGGGGCAATATACCTGTTCTTTATGATAAGGCAGTTCCTCATTGGGACCTTGCAAAAAAATACGATTTAGTAGATTTTGAGTTGGGCAATAAGATAACCGGAAGCGGTTTTCCAGTCTACAAAAATAAAGGTGCCAGGTTGCAGCGCGCCTTAATACAATACTTTCTCGATTATAATACAGCCGCGGGTTATATTGAATACCTGCCTCCTTTCCTTGTCAATGAAGCCTCTGCATTTGGCACAGGCCAGTTACCTGATAAAGATGGTCAAATGTATCACGCAACTGTAGATAACCTATTCCTGATACCTACCGCCGAAGTACCTATTACTAATTTGTATAGAGATGAGATGGTGAAGGAATCTGAATTACCAATCAAAATGACTGCATATACACCGTGCTTTCGACGTGAAGCCGGCAGTTATGGAAAAGATGTCCGGGGGCTGAACCGGGTGCACCAGTTTGATAAGGTTGAGCTGGTTCAACTGGTTCACCCCGACAAAAGTTACGAGGTACTGGAAGAAATGGTAGCCCATGTTGAAAAGTTACTCCAGCAGCTTGAATTACCTTACAGGATATTAAAGTTATGCGGTGGCGACATGGGCTTTACTTCTGCGCTTACTTACGACTTCGAAGTCTTCAGTGCGGCGCAGGACAAATGGCTCGAGGTAAGTTCGGTATCAAATTTCGAATCGTATCAAACCAACAGGATGAAAATCCGCTTTAAAGATGAAAAGGGTAAGATGCAACTGTTACACTCTTTAAATGGAAGCTCGCTTGCCCTGCCAAGAATTGTTGCCTGTTTGCTTGAAAATAACCAAAAGGATGATCATATTTTGATCCCCAAAGTTGTTCAATCTTACTTTGGCGCTGAATCAATTTTTTAACTTCAAATTAGTATTTAAAAGCGACAACTATAACTGGGCGAACAGTAAATTGCCATAAGCTTTGATGATTAAAGATTGATATATACTCGTCTCTAACGGTTAAGAACGGGTTTTGGGCAAACTGAATAAACCTTTGTAAATATTTCCAGTCTTACTAAAATACTTACTATTTGGATACTTAAAAAACCTTATTCATTATTGAAAATCGTCGGTGGTTTTTGATCCGTGCTTACCTATAAATAAGCCCTCTCCTATTGAGAGGGCTTTCTATTATCAGTTCATCAATTAATCCTCCCAACCTTTCTTGGCATTTCCTTCCTTAATAGCTGCTGTGGCTTTTGATTCACTTAGCATGGTAGTAAGTTTATTTCCCTTTCCATCATTTCCCTGCGCCATAAAACCGCCACGAGAAGTTTTTGTGATCACCGCATCTTTCATAGGAACATTTTTTTCTTTTGTTTTTACGTTGTATGCTGTGATCGTTGAGTCGTTAGACATAGTTATGATATTTAATGATTAGTAATTACATTCTTAGCCACCTGGATTTTATAACTCAATATCTTCAAAATTAAACATTTTAGCTTAACCGGCTTATAATAGCCTGTCAGACACTCCGGACAGTGCCAGGATGCCCTTCATCAAACCCATCAAATGTCCAGCCTGGCATACTTTGCATGGCTTTCAATAAACTCTCTCCGTGGAGCAACTTCATCTCCCATTAACATACTAAATACGAGGTCAGCCTCTGCAGCGCTTTCTATGGTAACCTGTTTAAGTGTTCGCGTTGCCGGGTTCATAGTTGTATCCCATAATTGTTGGGCGTTCATTTCACCCAATCCCTTGTAACGTTGAATGTTTACGCTGTCTTCCCGGCCCCCAGCAAATTTGGCTATCCATTCTTTGCGCTGCTCTTCATTCCATGCATATGCCTGGTCTTTTCCCTTCTTAACGAGATAGAGAGGAGGTTGAGCAATGAAGACATATCCCTGCTGCACCAATTCTTTCATGTAACGATAAATGAATGTCAGAATCAGGGTAGCAATATGACTGCCATCCACATCCGCATCCGTCATGATGATTAGCTTATGATAGCGAAGTTTCTGTATGTTCAGTGCTTTCGGGTCTTCGATGGTACCCACGGTAACACCCAGGGCCGTATACATATTTCGAATTTCTTCATTTTCATAGATCTTGTGCTCAAGCGCTTTCTCTACATTAAGAATTTTTCCTCTTAATGGAAGTATAGCCTGGAAACTCCTGTCGCGGCCCTGCTTGGCGGTACCTCCTGCCGAATCTCCTTCCACCAGGTACAGTTCGCAACGATTAGGGTCTCTTTCAGAACAATCGGCCAGTTTGCCTGGTAATCCGCCGCCACTTAGCACGGTTTTTCTTTGCACAAGCTCCCTTGCCTTTTTAGCTGCTACGCGAGCCTGTGCCGCCAGAATAACTTTTGAAATAATGTTTTTAGATTCACGGGGGTTTTCCTCGAGATACGCTTCCAATGCTCTCGCAACAGTTGTTTCAACCACACCGCTTACTTCGTTATTGCCAAGTTTGGTTTTTGTCTGACCTTCAAATTGCGGCTCAGGAACTTTAACCGAAATGATTGCGCTTAGTCCTTCCCTAAAATCATCTCCTTCAATCTCAACTTTCGCTTTCTCAAACAAACCCTGTTTTTCTCCATAGTTTTTGAAAACCCTTGTTAATGCCCTTCTGAAGCCGGTAACATGGGTTCCGCCTTCAATGGTATTTATATTGTTGACGTACGAAAAAATGTGTTCTTTGAAATCGTCATTATACGTAAGCGCCACTTCAACTGCCACATTGCTGGCCACGTCAAGCCCTTCAACAAACAGTGTTTTGGGAATGAGGGAATTACGTTTGCCGTTCTTATCAAGCATCTCAACGAATTCAACGATTCCGCCTTCACTATAAAACAGCTTGGTGTATATAACTCCGTTCTCATCTTTTTCACGCTGATCTGTTAATGTGATATTGATGCGGCGGTTCAGGTAAGCCAGTTCCCTGATTCTTCCTTCCAATATATCCCTGTTGTATTCACTTACAATGAAAATTGAATAGTCGGGCCAAAAATGTACAAAAGTGCCCGTTTTCTCACTTACACCTATTTCACGTACAGGATATTGTGGTACACCAATCTGGTATTCCTGTTCAAAGACTTTACCTTCCCGTTGTACGGTTACCTGTAGTTTACTACTTAACGCGTTTACACAACTAACACCCACACCATGCAGACCTCCGGAAACTTTATAGGTATTCTTGTCAAATTTACCACCTGCATGTAATACTGTCATTACCACTTCCAGAGCGGAGCGCTTTTCTTTTTGATGCATCCCCGTTGGAATGCCCCGTCCATCATCCTGGACGCTGATAGAATTATCCTCATGAATAACGACAGCTATATTTTTACAATAACCTGCCAGTGCCTCATCAATAGAATTATCAATAACCTCGTAAACAAGATGATGCAATCCTTTTACGCCCACATCTCCAATATACATGGCTGGGCGTTTTCGAACAGCTTCTAGACCTTCCAAAACCTGGATACTGTCGGCCCCATATCCGTTAATGGCAGGCATTAAAACTTCCTCGGTTACTGTACTCATTTTTACTTAAAAATATTCTGGTTTACCAATAATCTTTAATCGGGCAAATCTACGACAAATAAGCCCTCCAGCCAATTCATATATAGCGATTTGAGACAATGGTGATTTCAAATTGTTGACACGTTATAACCAAATTGATACCTTTTTTAAAGGGCTAAAAGGCACCACATCCCAGACTTTCATAATCTACCTAACCTCTAAAAGGCGTCTAGGTCTCAAGTTAAATGCTCCTTATTCCTGGTCTTAATAAGATTGCCTATTGTAAGCAATGACAGGATAATGACAAGTATGAAATAATAATCGCTAATTTTGTTATATGTATCAGCCGTTAGACATACTAGCTATTGCTTACAAACAGCCGGTGATGCACAATGAGTTGGCATTGTTTCAGGTAAAAGAACAACAAACACCTGGATCTGTTCAATACATCATCAGTCGTTATCAGAAGCATCCCCAGCGTAACCTGGATGAAGCGGGTATGCTGGTCTACCACTATAAAAAAGAAGAACCTTTAAATAACTATCTTGAATTGCGTTTTTGTGTGGCTGGTAACATGTACTGCCATGAACAGGAGTCAGCA
Source organism: Chitinophagaceae bacterium (assembly GCA_037721715.1). Taxonomy (GTDB): domain Bacteria; phylum Bacteroidota; class Bacteroidia; order Chitinophagales; family Chitinophagaceae; genus JADCRZ01. Next base: position 5,063 of record JBBJOD010000290.1, read on the forward strand.
TGCAGGCATTGTAAACCCGGATCTTCGCGACTTTGCATGGAACGCCTTGAATGTGTGGATGTGTTGAGTTTCAAATTCACAGCAGTACATCTTTCGCAATTTATTAAGCCGCTCAAATTAAGTGAAACGCTGACTAATGACATACTCCATTTCAATCATAAGTCGTCTTTCACAAAAATTCTTCCCTTGTGTGGACGTACCAGGATTGTTTTGGAAGGTTTACTGAACCATAATTATAAAGACAGTCTCGAGAATATCTATATCAACGCGCAAACACAGATGCTGCTGTTGTACAGCCTTGAATGCATGGTGGGCGATAAAGAAGTAGAAAGTTTTTCGTGCAAGTTCCTTGCCAATGAGGCCGACAGGCAAAAGATTGCCAAAGCACGCGAGATTTTGTTACAGCATATTGGCGAACCTGTTACCATCAAGGAACTTAGCCGTAAAGTAGCCATCAATGAATGTTATCTTAAAAAAGGCTTCAAGGAAATGTTTGGAACTACCATATTTGATTTTTACCAAAGCCAGCGAATGGAGCATGCCAGGTACTTGTTGTATGAAAAAGGCCTGAGTGTTACCGACGTATCTATGATGCTTGGCTATTCCTCCATCTCACATTTTTCCACTGCATTTAAAAAACATACAGGCTTAAAACCATGTGAATTGCTTTTTCATTAAGGTAAATACACTACAAATCAATTAACCGGTTGCCCCACCTGCACTTCATTCAAACATTTCTTCGGCTAGTTTCACTGATTCCGGTTTGCCTACATCAATAAATTTGGAAGATGAGTGATCAAAAGCGCTGATCTGTTGTATATGGGCAATAGACAGGTAAACATCTACCATGCTAAACTTTCCCTCCTGGATTATTTGCGGGAAGATAAGTGGGTTTAGCACATGAATTCCACTGAAAGCTTTCTGCATCATTACCTGTGAAGCCCTTACAATTTTTTTTTCGTCCGTTTTTACATTTTGCCAACCACAAAGTTCATTGCTTTCATTAAACAAAAAATAGCGGGATGTTTTTCGGTTACTTACGGCTAATGTAGCCAGGCTGCCTTGCTGTTCATGTCGGTTAACCATTTCGGTTAGATTCATATCTGTAAGGATGTCCACGTTCAGTACAACAAAGCTGGCCTTGTCAAAAAACCAGGAGGCTTTCCGGAGCCCGCCACCTGTTTCCAGCACCTCCGCTGTTTCGTCAGATATCGTGATGTTGCTACCCCAACCTCGGCGGCGATCTACAGCTTCAATTATCTGTTCTGCAAAATGATGCACATTTATAATAATATCCCTGATGCCAAATTGCTGTAGGTATTCTACATTACGCTGCAACAAGCTTTTTCCATTTACCACTACCAGCGCTTTTGGGTGGTGATCGGTCCACGGTTTCAACCTTGAACCCAATCCTGCGGCCAGTAGCATGGCTTTAATGTTCCGGGTAGGAACGGGGGTATTACTAGGGATATTGGGCATAAGTTATTTGTACCGTATTCGGTTGAATTCTGTTAATTTTAGTGATGAGTTTGTCGATTTTATGGTCAGGTCTGCGGACGCACCAGCATAAACCGGCCCATTTACCTGTGAAACTTTATTATACTCTCGCTTATTCTATCTCATCCTCAGTTGACCCAGTTTTTTCCATCCTGTATCATGTGATTGACCGTTGTTCTTACCTTGA
>JBBJOD010000291.1:0-6676 GCA_037721715.1 Chitinophagaceae bacterium
GCCGAACTATTCTTTTAGTATCTCTAACAGCGTAAATTTTAAAAATATCACTTTTTATATGCTCGTCAACTCTATCCAGGGAGGTAATCATTCATATGTAGGCGACAATTCTGCGACCCGTAATGCGAATGCCCCTTTTACCAGCTTTACAGACAGATTTAATATCCAGGATATACCCTACTGGACGCCTACCCGTTCTTCAAACGAATACCCAAGAATCAATTACAATCCTACGCTGCCTCACTTCATCCTGGAAGACAGAAGCTTTGTGAGGATCCAGGATATAAGCCTCTCGTATACTTTTAACAAGGGCCTTGTTGGCACAAACAATAACCTGAGGCTGTATGCAAGTGCAAAAAACCTGCACACCTTTACAAAATGGACCGGTTACGACCCCGAAAACCGAACATCACTTACGGGATTTCCTCTTATGAAAAGTTATACAATTGGACTCGATTTGAAATTTTAATTCATACCTGCATGAAATATTCATATCATTTTTTACCTGGGCTACTGGTAATCGCCTGCCTATTGATGTGCTCCTGTACAAAAGAGGATGACCTGAAAGAAGCCCCACGTGGATTTTTGAGTCCGGATAATATTTTTTTGACCAGGGAAGGATTTGATCCTGCTTTGTCAAACTTATACAGGATATCACGTGGCCTGGTAACTACTGAACTTTACCCGGGAGAAGGAGATAAAAAGCTTACCGCCATCTATGGTTCCGGAACAGACCTGGGTTGGTATTGGGATAAAAAATTAAATTATGGAGACTACTCCATCATCAATCCTACCGACCCGCTGGCCGGCGAATACTGGAACCTGCTTTACAGTATGGTTAAGGACTGCAATGTTATTATCAGCAGGTTAGAGGTTTCCCCCCTTGCAGAAACAGATAAAAAGACCATCGGCGCAGCGGCTAAATTTTTTCGCGCATATGCATACAGGTTCCTGGTTCATTTGTATGGGGACGTGCCAAAGATCACAACTGAGATAACTTCACCAAAATTTGACTATGTAAGGGCCCCGAAAACAGAGGTCCTCGCGTTGATGATCGAAGATCTTTCTTATGCATCACTAAACCTTCCGGTAACAAACCCGGGCAATGGTAAACTTTCTAAAGCCGCAGCAGACCACCTGCTAACGGAAACGTATATCTCTTCCGGAGATTTTGATAAAGCCATTACGGCTGCCTCAAGGGTTATTAACGATGTTCAGTATAAATTAATGACAACACGTTTCGGAACACTGTCCGATAAACCCGGAGATGTATTCTGGGACCTCTTCCGGTTAGGGAACCAAAATCGTTCGGGTGGCAACATGGAATCGATCCTGGTATGGCAAATGGAATTTGGCGTTTTAGGAGGTGAAGCGTCATATACCCTGGAAAGATCCTGGGGACCCTATATCGAGGTGCTGGTAGATACAGAAAATAAGAAGGCCATCCTCTCGGCAGATTCCCTAGGCAGGGGTGTAGGATTTTTTACGCCTTCGCCTTACCTGGAAACAGAAATTTGGCAATCTGATTTCCAAAATGATATACGTAATTCGAAACACAATATGCAAAGGGAATTCTACAACAACAACCCTGCATCGAAAGAGTTCCGACAGGTTATCAAACCAAAGCCGGAGTTCATCAACAGGAGCTATCATGTCTGGGTGAAGAAGGCCTCCAGTCCATATGGCCACCCGCAGGGTTATGATCCCAATGGACGTTTGTATACGGATATTTATGCCATGAGGCTTGCTGAAACTTATTTATTGCGTGCGGAAGCGTACCTTGGAAAAGGTGACAAAGCAAATGCTGCTGCTGATATCAACATGATTAGGGCAAGGGCAAAAGCCACGCCGGTAAATGCCGCCAACGTTGACATCGCTTATATTCTTGATGAAAGAGCGAGGGAACTGGTTGCAGAAGAACCACGCCGGCTGACGCTTTCCAGGCTCGGGTTACTCTATGACAGGGTGTTGAAATTCAATGCTGTTTCCAAAGGAACAATCAAACCATTTAACAATCTTTTGCCAATACCACAAAATGCCATCGATGCAAATTCAGGGGCCGTATTAAACCAAAACCCTGGTTATTAGCTTTAACACTGCTAAGATTGATAATAAACTATTTTTTCAGGAGGTGCCTTTCAGAAATCAACAGCATGAACATACAACTTAATAAACTTTCATTAAAGATTTTAATCATCCTGTTGCTTCTAGTGCCGGCAGGTTTAAGACCGGCTTCCGCACCGGGTAAAAAACTTATTGGTACGGCTAAGCCACGTTACAATGTTCTTTTTTTATTTATTGACGACCTCAGGCCAGAGCTTGGGTGTTATGGAAGTAAGAATATTCATTCACCCAATATTGACGGGCTGGCATCGGGAGCTACCCTTTTTAAAAGGCACTATGTTATGGTACCTACCTGCGGCCCTTCAAGAGCCTGCCTGCTAACAGGCAGGCGTCCACGAAATATAGACGAAATATCAAATGATGTGCTTGAAAAAAAACTACGGGCGCAGGTTCCGCCAAATATTCCCGAATCATTTGTTGACAACCTGCGACTCAATGGGTATTATACGGTCGGAATGGGAAAGATCAGCCATTCACCGGATGGATATATTTATAAATACACGGAACAAAAAGGAACAAAAAGGGAGCTGCCTGCAAGCTGGAATGAAATGCTATTGGATCCGGGCCAATGGGGTACCGGATGGAATGCATTCTTCGGTTATGCTGGTGGCAAAAATCGGAATGACCAGAAAAACCAGGTAACACCTTACGAATCGGCTGACGTAGCTGACGAAGGATACCCCGATGGATTAACGGCTGCTTTAGCCGTAAAAAAATTGGAAGAACTGGCTGGCCGCAAAAAGCCCTTTTTCCTGGGCGTAGGATTTTTTAAACCACACCTGCCTTTCAATGCGCCTAAAAAATATTGGGACCTGTACGACCGGTCCAAGATCGAACTGACTCCTTCACCAGGTCTTTCTAAGAATGTTAATGTTGAAAGCCTCCATGAAAGTTCCGAATTCAATGGTGGCTATAAATTGGGGGATGAGAAAGCTTCTCTTTCAAAACCGGTGAGTGATGATTATGCAAGAAAACTACGACATGGCTATTTTGCCGGGGTAAGCTATATGGATGCACAGGTGGGAAAGGTCTTGGCTGCACTTAAGAAGCTGGGGCTGGAAAAAAATACGATCATCGTATTATGGGGCGATCATGGTTGGCACCTGGGAGATAACAGGGTGTGGGGCAAGCATACGCTCTCTGAGTGGTCGCTGAGAAGTCCGCTGATTGTTAAAACTCCTGGCTTGCCAAAAGGTGCAGTAAGCAACAAAATAGTAAGCTCGGTTGATATTTATCCTACCCTGATGGAACTTTGCGGAATTAAATCGCCTGGCAACCTCGATGGCAAAAGTTTTGTAATGTTGTTGAAAGATCCTGAAAGCAATCGTTGGCAAAACCTGGCGTATAGTTACTTTAAAAAAGGAATCAGTTTGCGCACCGATACCTTCCGGTTTTCCAAATACTTCAGAAGCCAGTTGCCCGACCAGGAATTGTACGATCATTCAAATGATGCTTATGAAACGAACAATATTTCATCCTTTCATCCTGAAATTAACAGCCGCCTGTTGCCTCTTTTAGAAAAGGGGAATACCGGTCTTTACAATACAAAACCCCTTCTTCCTCAAAATCCCACAGAAGGACAGTGATTACAAATAAAACAGGCGCATATATAAATACGCGCCTGCTGAATAAAAGTTTCTGCAACGAATTAATTACCCGTTGGCATCAACACTGCATCAATGACATGAATAACACCATTGCCTGCTTTTAAATCTGTTGCAGTAACTGTTGATTTGCTACCACTTCCATCAGTTAATACCACACTTCCATTTTCAACGGATGCGGTCAGTTCAGCGCCAGCCACTGTTTTCAAAACAGCTTTGCCATTGCCTTTCTTAATAGCAGACATTACATTCTTAGCATCGAGATTTCCCGCTACTACATGATAGGTCAGCAAGCCAGATAGCTTTGACTTGTTTTCAGGTTTCAATAGACCTTCTACTGTGCCCGCAGGAAGTTTAGCAAATGCATCATTGGTAGGTGCAAACACGGTAAAAGGACCCTTGCTCTTAAGTGTTCCAACCAGGTCAGCTGCTTTAACAGCTGCCACCAAAGTTGAATGATCACTTGACCCCGCAGCCACATCTACGATATCACCACTTGATTGAGCCATCACATTGATGGCCAGTAAACTTGCTGCAAAAATCATTGCAATACTCTTGATCGATTTCATAATTGTTATTTGTTTGTTTGAGATAAATTGTTAAAATATATTAATTTATTAAAATTTTTTACTAATGTCAAAACATACAAGAGCGAATGTTTATAACCGTTAGTATTGAAGAAACCCGGTTACGTCGAAATTTGGTATCATTCGCTCGAGGGCTTCAAAATATAAAGGTTATTTTCACTAACAATCAACGGCAATTCATTACAGATCCCCTGTATTCCAGGACGGTTCAACGCCGATTATTTTGTTTAACGTTTGTATATAATTATTAAACATCAGGAGCAGTGAAAAGGTTTATCTTTTTAAAAAAATATTTAAAATAAGCCGCTTTGGCCGTCAAATAACGCCGTTTGATGTAAACTCCTAAGTAACCATGGATAGTAAATACTGTTTCATAAAGCGTACTTGGTTAGTAGTGAGCGATAAAATTGCAACGCCTACTTTGAGGGCATCACTTTTGTGTAAGTAGCATTCGCATAAACAAATTGCTTTGATCAATGGCCTTGTTACAAAATAACTTTAAGAAATTCAGGTGGATTGCTATTCCAATACTAATATTGTTGGTATTAATCGCTATATCTGCTACTTCTTTTAAGCAAACCGCTGTGTCCAGTACCATGACTTTACTGATTGCAGGACTTATTCTTGGAGCCGTTATCATGTATTTGTTGCTAAAACAGGGCAGCATGTCAAAACAGCGGGTTGTCAGCGAAAACTCTCACACTGTGATTGAAAGTATCAGGAAAGTTTTTAAGATAGTATTTGCGGAAGGGCATTTCAATGAGTTATATAATTACGAAGAAACAAAGAAGCTATTTGGCTTTATACCAACGACCAAGCGCGCGCTGGTGGTCATTAAGGCCAAAGTGTTGATCGGCTACGACTTTGAAAAGTGCGTATGGGAAATTGATGAAAACAACAAAAAGGTAAAAATGATCTCCTTCCCAGAACCCGAGATTTTGAGCATAGAGCCCGACTACCTGTATTATAATTTTGATGAAGGCATGTTTAATTTATTAGGACGCGAAGACCTTACTCAAATACAAATCAACGGCAAAAAGCAGGTGGAGCTTGCTGCTATCAAAAGTCATTTACCTAAAATAGCTGCTGATCAAATGCGCACCATTCTTTTGGAAGTAGTGCAATCAAGAAATTGGCAGTTAGAAGATTCGTTCAGGATTACAGAAGGAGTAACTAAAAACCTTTTAGTCGCAGGCGGAGAATGAAACGTTCATGCATGCTTGAATAACTTCCCTTCCGTAAGGTGTCGGTAAACAGGTTATTGCCATGCCTTTTGCAAAAATCTGAGCCAGTTCTTGAAAAGAATGTTGTCAATATCGTCATATGAATAGCCTCGTTTAGTAAGCAAAGCAGGTAATAGTTGCAGATCTGCAATGGTTTCAAGATCATATGGAGACTGTTCTTTGCCATAACCGCCATCCAGGTCACTACCTATGGCAATATGCAGGCTATTACCGGAAATTTGGCAAATGTGGTCATAATGGTCAATGACCTTTTCCAGGCTTACTCCCCTTTCAGCCGGGTTATGCAGGCCTCTTATCCAATCGTTGGCGAGCATCCAGGTGTCTAATACGCCTCCTATAACGGCATCGCGTTCTACGAGGATTTCAATTTGATTATCGGTTAGTTGCCGCTGATGGGTAACCAGTTCCCTGCAATTGTGGTGACTGGCCCAAATGGGTCCCTTGTACAAGCCGGTGGCTTCTAAGAACCCTTCATCTGTCAGGTGGGTCACATCCAGGATCATATGAAGGTTATCCATTTCATGTAAAAGTTCCCGACCCAGTTTTGTTAGTCCTCCAGTTGTTCCAGTACCAGGAGCATACCTGCCGGGGCCATAATGTGCTGGTCCGCAGGCACGCAATCCGTTTTGATAAGATTTTTGCAGATATGAAACCGTGACAAGTGAATCGGCGCCTTCGAGACTTAGCACATAACCTACCGGTTTTTTTTCATGAGGTATCTCGTCGTTTAACCAAAGGTCTAAATGCTTTTGCAGCTGTATTACATCACTTATCTGTACCATCTCCCCTCTTTCTTCCATTGCCTGGTACCATGCCAATTGAGCCTGTGTAATACCCCATGCTATTTCAGGAGAATTCCATCCTGGCAACTGGCTGTCTTTTTCTACAAAGCGCGCTATCTGGGTAGCAACTACCAAACCGATATTACTTTTCCGAAGTTCAGGCAGGGCAACCGTTCCTTTTGCACGGTCCGGTTTATCCATCATTCCCTGTTCCCGTTCCCGCAATGCCAGAACGGGTTGACGTAGATCCCGGTTCCATTCTATGGCGTTCATGGCGCGGTCCAGATGGGCATCAATAATTATAGGTGTAGGGTTATCGTTTTTAGGCTGGGGTA
>JBBJOD010000292.1:0-6672 GCA_037721715.1 Chitinophagaceae bacterium
CACCGCTGCAAACAAAGATCTTGTCAGCCTCGTAACGCTCATTCCCCGAGAGAACATATCGATGATCTATGGCGGTAATTGCCTTGCTGAAATAAAATTGTATTCCATACCTGGTGTGCAGGTAGGCAGGTAATTTTTCGATGACATCCCTTGCTTCCACAATCATTTCATCACTGCTAAATAAGGCACCTTTTAAATTTTCAGGATTAACAGCTCCGCTTTGCGCGGCATTTAACACAGCAACAGGTCTTATGGTATTATTTGCAGCAGCGAAATCATTGATCACCTGCCATTCCAGGTCGTTGTAGGCAAGATGCAGACTTCCTTTTTCTTCAAACCACAACCCGGCGTCCGTACAAACCTGTTTCCAGATCGATTTGCTTCTAAGGGCGATCTCATACAGGCGGCCGGTTGGTTGGCCGATTGGCCAGATCATTCCAAAGTTCCTGATAGAAGCACCGACCGCTTTTTGATTTCTTTCAAATACAGTTACCTGGTAACCTCGTTTGGCAAGGCTTCTCGCCGTTGCCAGTCCCGCAATTCCTGCTCCTATAACTATGGCACTTCTACGCTGCATGTAATGAGTTGACCGGTAATTGTAAGCTTGCATATTTTCTTTTAAAATATACGGATGCCATGATAGTACCCACTATTCCGAAAGTCGAGATGATTAGTATCATATCTACAAAGAAATTTGTCCATGACACTTTTAAACCGAAGAATTGTTTGATAAATAAAATCATCACACTACCCAGGTAGCCAAAAGCGTCTGAGATATACATGATGAAACCAACGTTGCCGTTGATCTTGTAGGTAGCTATCATTCTTTCAAAATACAAAGCGTTGAAGGGCACGTAGCTCGTATATAGTCCTGTTCCAACTAATATCATCCAGGGAACCGCATCAATATGGTGACGCATGAACAAAAGGGTAGACAACATTGCCAGCAGGTAACCAGAAATAATAATGTAATGGTTGATCATAAAGGCGTGGATATTATTCTTAACCAGTATCAGCAGGCTCATACAAAACAACACGATGAAAGAAACGGGAATCTCTGTGAGGGTAAAAATCGAAGCTTGGTTTCCATACCCCAGCTCACTCCATAATTCATTGGCAAAGTTGTCTCTAAAATCACGTAGAACAGTAAGCAAGACATAGGTTAATACAATCATTACAATTCCCGGCAGAAACAGCGCGACGAATTGCTTTCTTTCTTTTGCCGACATGGGTTTTCGTATACTTCTTGATCTTACATCTTCTTCGGTAGGGGCGGGAACATGGTTAAGTAACCAGGTAAACAGAAGCATCGGTGGAATAAACAGGGCTCCTGTTGTAAAGGGCATCCAAAACTCTGATACAAAACCGTTAATGACCAGGTATTTCCCAATACTTTTTACAACGCCGGATGAAAATATAAAACTTGTGCACAGCACAGCACCTATGAACTCCGTAGCTTTTCGACCTTCTACGTAGCTGAATACAATCCCCCAGATCATGCCAAGAGGAAATCCGTTTACTAATAGGAAAATAATATTATAAGGCATGGGAACTACGGCAAATAATAGCAGGGCTATCCATGCCAGTAGTATAAGCCTGACAATGGTTCCTGCTCTTTTGTTCCCTTGCATAACAGCAATGAATCGGATGCCATAGAATTTACTCATCATGTATCCAACCACCTGCGCCGTAACAAGCCAAACCTTATAATCAATTTGCAGAAAGTGCATCCCTTCAAAACTTGCAGCGGTGAACGGTTTTCTAAAGGCATACATACTGAAATATACACTGAACGATGCAGTGGCTGCGAATACCGAGACAAGCCAGGCGGGCGCCACTGCCAATTTTTGCCTTAAGAATTCTGATGTAATCATGTAAAGCTAGGTATGGTTATCTATGATAGGAATCAGTTCACTAAGGTGATCAATGATAAAAGATGGATGGTGCGGTTCTAGTTCCCGCCGTGTAAATGAACCGGTTGTAACAGCAATGGAATATAAGCAACCTGCATTGATACCTTCATGTACATCTACTTCGGTGTCGCCCGTTTTGATTACATTCTTTGCATCTGCCACCTGGCACAATTGCATCAGTTTCTGAATCATAAAAGGATGAGGCCTGCCTGCCGCTACTTCATTGCTTGATACAACAAAATCAACCAGGTGGTCTTTCAACCATCCAAGCCTTTCCATAATAACATGCGTAATATCGTTGGAAAACCCTGTACTCAAGCCTATCTTAATATTTCTTTGCTTCAGGTACGAAAAGGTTTGTATGGCATGCGGTAGCGGCAGCAGTGTTTCAGTCGTTGAATAATGTTCTTTCATTACACCGGTAAACTTATCATGAATTTCATGAATGAATGGTTGGGTAATTTTTCCAGGATTCATTTCAACTTCCTGCAAAATCAGTTCGATGGCTTCTGGTTTTTTGTAACCCATCAAAAGGTTTACCTTTTCAGCAGGAACGTTGTACCCATAATGGAGAAACGCTGCCTGGAATGCGGCGACAATTTCTCCATTATCTTTTAAAGTGGTGCCTGCAATGTCAAAAACAGCCAGTTCTATTTTATTGGTCATAATTTTAATTTACTGAGATGCTGTAGCACCAGGTTTCGGAAATAGCTTAGCGGTAATAGATCAGCCTTCGGGTCTTTAGATTGTTCATCCCACTTTCTTACACGTATAATGTCATCAAAATATGGATGCTGCCTAAAGGCTCCTGTTTCCGTCTGTGACATTGGTCCGCCCTGCCATTCGAGCGTTTGCAAACTGGCCGCCGAAAGGTTGTCTTTGTAGGTCACTTCAGTAGCTACCAGGTATCTTTTCGCCTGCACATGCATTTCAACCACAGCGCGTACCCGCTCAGAGAACCCCCTTTCATGCAAGAAGTCGCCACCTATGCTCTCGTGGTTAACAACTCCGAAGGTTCCCATGGCGTCAGTAAGCTGCCGGTGTTTTAATAAATGCCCTAAGTCATGAAGAAATGCACCAACAATCAATTCATCTCCTGCATGTTCACTAATGGCTAACATGGCGCACTGTATCATATGCGATGCCTGTGAAACCGGTTCTCCGTCGTAATCTTCACCTCCATGATGTTCATAGAGGTGCATGATATCATTGGTAGTGAGATCAGCATCTGTCATTTGACTGGATATAGACATGTGTATATATTTACTGCGTATTTTTTATGGAGGTTAGTTCACTGACTACCATGGTATCAACCACATTTTTCCGGGTTCGGTAGTTTATAAATTTGCCTGTGAGCTTACTAATATGATAATGCGGGAAAGCACTAAGTACTTTGATCTGGAATCCTTGCATTTCAAGACTGTCAAGATAGCTTTTTCGGGTAAACAAGAAGGCAGTTTCCTGCTGCACCTGTTTCCGTAATATTTCCGCATTTTGGTAGAGGTTAACCGGTTGATCCAGGTAGAACCCGAATGAATATGAGTTTTCTCTGAATGTGCAGACCGGCCGTTTAACTGGTAAGCTGTTAATAAAAAAAGCAGCCTCGCTTCCCGACTGGTAGGAAAGTATAGCCGGATAAAAAAATAGGTTTACAAAACCATACAGAACGATTGCCGTAATAATACTGAGGTTGGCTACGGCTGTTATTTCTTTTTTCTTGTTGAGGAGATAAGCTAATAAAGCGCCTGTTATAATGATCGTAAGTATCAATGCCATGTAGGGAGGCCTAAAAAAAATGGTAACAACGATCATTAATACAAATAAGAGGGAGCAGATTCCCGTTTGTATGCGTAACCAGGTTACTGTAGTTTTTTCACTTGTAATCTGTGACAGGTATTGCGCCGTTATTATAGAAAAAAATGGAAAGAGGATGTTGATGTAGTGCGGAAGTTGAAACCGTGACAATGAGAACACGATAAAGGTAGCAATCGATGCGCCAATGCTGATGTATGCAACTGCAGGCAACATTTTATTTTTCATGTTGCGTATACAAACAACAAGCGCAGTATATAACAGCAGCGACCAGGGCAGGAATGCCCAAAGTAATGTATGAAGATAGAAAGACAAGTCTCCTTTACCCTTTATAGGGCCAGTATTAAAAAAACGCCCAAACTGGCTATCATAAAAAAAGAAACGTATACCCGATACGTTGGTTTGGCCAAACACTAGTTTTTCAGGATGGGTATCGAATTGCCGGTAAAGGCTGTACAATTCAGGAGTTATGAACAACAGTATAAGAAAGAAGGCAATCCACCACTTGTAATGCAAAAACTGCTGCCATTCTTTTTTTATGATCCAACCTGTGATGAAACCTGCACCGATCGTTATCAAAATAAACGGACCTTTGGTCATAACAGCACAAGCAGCCAGCAAAGCGCCTGTCACCAGGTGAAAGCTAAAACTTTTTTGAGAAGCCCTGTAGAAATGATAAACGCTTCCAATCGTTAATCCCGTCAGGTAAGGTTCTGCACGAACATCGTTATTTGAAATAACCAGGTGTGCGGCTGTCAGGTAGATAAGCACGGAAAGCCTGGCTACTACTTTATTATGAAGCCCTTTTGCAAAAAGGTAAGTGTAGCAGGCACCGGCAGCCCAAAACAACAACGCAGGAAATTTATAGGCAAAGCTATTTATACCGAATATTTTAAAGCTTACAGCGGCCATCCAAAAAGGGAAATGCGGCTTATCCAGCCAGTCCTTTCCTTCCACTTTCAAATTAATGAAATCGCCTGACTGTGCCATAGTCTTTGCAATCGTTGCGTACAAGGCACCATCCGGTTCGATAATTATATCGTACAGCCCGGTTACGTTAATAAGAATACCGGGAACCAGCAACCAATAAAACCACTTGTGCAGCCAGTCACTCCAAATCTCATTTTGTTGAATGGTGTTCATTGGAACTACTCTTGAAATCACTAAAGGTAATACAGAACAAGCCTTTAATTCAAACAGGTTCGCTCTTAAAAAGATCGTTGCAGTAAGATTTTTTCCAGGTATTCCATTGACCGAATATTCCTGACAGGGTACCGCCAATTAACAGGCCTAACAACGAACCGGCAGCAATATCCAACGGGTAGTGTTTTCCTACATACACCTGTGCATAACCAATAAGTATAGACCATATCCACAACCAGTTCCATTTTCTGCCGGTCAGGATTTTTATCGACCCATACCAAAAGGAGGCCAGGCCAAAATGATTGGCTGCATGCGAAGACGGAAACGAAAACAACCCTCCGCAATTTACCAGTTCTCTTAGATAGGGTTGAAGTTCGGTATCAAAGCAGGGACGCGGCCGTTCAAACAGCGGCTTAAATATTCCTGCAGACAACCTGTCTGCCATAGCAACAGTGAGTATACTCAAAATAGTGAACTGCCAGCTTTTATCCTTATATCCCGAATAGATAAAATAGAAAATAGAACCATAAAGTGGTAACCAGTTCAACGGATTTCGAAAAAGCGGTAATAGCTGGTCCAGGAAAGTGGAGTCGGCATCATGGTGAATAAGAAGAAATACAATTTTATCTAGTCTCTCTAACCAATCCAGCAAGGGCATATTGAATATTATAAAAACGAAACTAGCAGGCTGTCATGAACTAAAAGTTAAGGCAGTAATATCTTTTCAATAACATTTGCGGAAATGGTCCCCATTCAATATAAACCATAAAGAAACAACCAGGTATGCCATTGGCCTACATCTCTCTTATCCAGATATTGCGAAAGCTGATCGGGGCACTCGGGTCACCATGATCCTGCAATTTGATGGGTCCTTTGCCGTGATACTGGTATTTTGGCAGTCCTATATACGGAGTATTGCCAGTAATGGTGGTATTGTTCTGTACTACAACTCCATTGTGAATAATCGTAACCCGTGCAGGTGAAAATAAAGAACTGTCTTCTTTAAAACGTGGAGCAGTGTAGATTACATCATACACATTCCATTCACCGGGTGGGCGCATGGCATTTTTCAGTGGAGCGGTTTGCTTGTACAAACTTCCTGCCTGGCCATTTACATAGGTTTTGTTGTTATAATTATCCAGTACCTGCAGTTCATAAACACCTTGCAGGAAAATACCGCTATTACCCCTTGCCTGGCCGGCGCCCGTAATATTTGCAGGAGCAGACCACTCTATATGAAGCTGGAAGTCATTAAACTCCTGGATGGTAGTGATATCCCCGGTTCCTTTTTTAACGGTGAAACTACCGTTGCTTACTACCCATTGAGCCGCAGCGCCGTTTTTATCTTTCCATTTAGATAGATCTTTGCCATCGAACAAGATTACCGCATCCGATGGAGCACTAATGAACGCATTGGGTGCCGGCTTTCCGGGTGTAACAATTTTAGGTACGGGTTCGTAAAATTCAGTCATTTCAGGTTTCATGGGTGGAGGAGTTGGAGCCTGAGCCAATGACTGAACAGTTACGAAAAGGAGTGAGCACAGTAAGCATTTCATTTTAGTGAATAAATAACCGGTCTTGATCATAATACTTTGTTTTTAGCCCGTAAAGCTAATTTGGTAACTGTAGAAAAAAAATTATTTTGTTACAGATGTTATGCAATTACTATCCTACTCTTCCAGGTGCTACATCAGCCAGTCGATATGGGTATCAACGAGGTTTATACACCTGGCAGCGTCCATGGTTTGCGGTAGGTAGGCACCAACAAAGCATTTGCTGCCATGTTGCTTCCAAAATTCTTTGT
>JBBJOD010000293.1:0-6666 GCA_037721715.1 Chitinophagaceae bacterium
TCCCAGTCTCCTACATAATGCAGTGAATAGTTAGCCAGTATACTGATCCACTTCCCTGCCAGGCTTTTTACTGCCAGGTAACTCAATGCTGTATCCATGATTGCAACCGGGCGTTCAATATTTTTTTCATCATTGAAAGGATTTGTCTTGACTCCATCCTTACCGCCGGTTACCGGATTTGAAGCAATCTAGCCGTTCTTCATAAAGTACCGCCAGCATACAATGTGCTCTGGCGCATCAACCGAACCAAAAGCAATTTGTGCTGGTTGCATCTCTTTTATTGCCTGGATAACTGCCTTTACTATTAAACCGGGCAAACGTTTCCAATAGGGGAAGTCGACAGGCGACAACAGCAGATCGGTCACTGAGCCTGCGGCATGGGTATGTGTTGAAGAAATAAGTATATTATTTTCTGGGATACCGGATTGCGTTACTATTTCTTTTTTGATGCGATCAACCAGGTCTTTTTGCATAGCGCAGATATCGACCACCACAATTACTATCGTTGTTGTTTGATTTTTACATACCAGGACCTTGGCAAAGAGCGGGTCGTGTATAAAGCGGGCATAGCGCGGCAAAAAATCACCGTTCATCAAAGTGCCCAGCGGAGGCGTAATATCAATCGCCGAGGTGCCTGCTTCAAACAGTTGTGTATGCTGTCTTATCATATCATGGCCAGGTGAGTCTTGATGAAAAATATGATCGCTCCATTAACTCCATGCTTTGCGTAAAAAACGTAACCAATTTCCGTGAAAGATATTTTCAATATCTGCCTGGCTGTATCCCCTGCCAGAAAGTATCTTTTGATAATTTTGCAAATCAGCGATCGTGTTTAAATCCCAGGGGCTTTGTTCGGTTCCGAAATTTCCGTCCAGGTCGCTGCCGATCGCCACATGTAAACTGTTGCCAGCCAGCTGGCAGATATGGTCCCAATGATCAACCAACGATTCCATTTTGATATTTAATTGCCAGGGATCAGAGACCGCATCAATAAACCTGTTATCCATTGCCCAGCAATCAAGCATTCCGCCGATTACCGCATCTCGTTCTATGAGGCTTTTTATTTGTTCATCAGATAGTTGTCGTTGGGTGGGGTTGATCTTTCTAACGTTATGGTGACTTGCCCAAACAGGCCCCTGGTAAATTTCCATAACCTGCAGAAAACCTTCATCTGTTAGATGGGTGACGTCAAGGATTAGATGGAGATGGCTCATTTCCTGTAGCAAGTCTAATCCTGCCGGTGTTAAACGGCCTTCCATCTTGGTTCCGGGTGCATACCGGCCGGGTCCGAAATGCGATAATCCCAGGGCCCTTAACCCGCATTCATAAGCTTTATGCAGGTAAGAGATTTTCACTAACGAATCGGCGCCTTCCAGGCTAAGTATATAACCGATCGCCTTTTCTTCATCCGGCATTTCATCGTTGTTCCAGAGTGCCAGGTGGCTATCCAGTTCAGCCAGGTTTGTAACCTGGCGCATTTCACCCAGCGCCTCCATTTCCTTGTACCAGGCCAGTTGTGCCTGGGTCATAGCCCAGGCCTGCTGTGGTGAGTTCCAACCCATCATGGAAGCACCAAAAGAAGAACATCTCGACAACTGGGTAGCTACTACCAAGCCCACCCTCCCCTTCCGCAGTTCGGGCAAACTAACGGTACCGTGTCCACGATCGGCCTTGTCCTTCATGTGAGATTCTCTCAATCGGATATCACTCACAGGCTGTGTAAGATCCCGGTTCCACTCTATGGCGTTCATTGCCAGATCAAGATGGGCATCTATGATAAGCGGTCTACTCATTATGGAGTATTAGCTCGTTAACTTCGTCTTCTACATGATAGGCAAATGGATATTTCCGGAACAACGCCATTATTTCATAACTGAAATTCCTTGATAGCTCATCCCATTGTTCAGGTTCACACTCTTTATAATGATGAAATCCCTGGTGGTTTTCGATTCCTTTGCCACCTTGTTGAACGATCTCTTTAAAAAAAGAGGGCGTAGTGCGACTGTTAGAAAGTTCAGGATTCAGATCCTTCATCACCATGCCATACAAGTAGGTTCCCATTAAGTCCATGTACCTGAAATTTCCGGCAAAAGGCAGGTAATACCCTGCATCGTTTCTACATGCCCGATCAATATCTTTAATGGTTACATATCCGTTTTCAACCAGGTAAAATGCTTCTCTTATCATAGCGCTTAACATGCGGCTTCGAATACCAAAATCATTTTTAAGGATATAAGGATCTTTGTGCCACAGGCTCTTTGAACAATCATTGAATTTTTGAACCAGTTTAACTGAATTTACCTCGTTGCTGATAATCTCAAGAAAATAAGTTGTATGAGCAGGCTCCGACCAATTTGCACCAATAATACGCGCGGGATGCAACGCTGATTGTTGTATAGCACTTAAAGCAATGCTTTCTGTGTTAATTGCAATGATCGCATTTGGCGAAACTACCTGTTCCGCTTTTTTTATGAAGGCTCGTTTCTGCTCAAGATCCTCATCAGTTACCACAAGCACGATATCATATCCTGGCCCGTTTTTAAGAGCATGAAGGCTTTCAAGATCACAACAGGTGATGCTATTCTCCCGGTGCATATTCATATCTGTAAAGTGCACGCTGATGCGTTCTTTAGCGATTGCAGTATTCTCCGTAAAAAAAGAAATGCTGCTACCAGCATTGCAAAGACATACATAAAGACTGCAGGCAAGTTTTCCGCTACCAATCAGTAACAGACGTTCATTCTCAAAATTCATCTCATTCATAAATAAATGCTGTCCATTTAATTAACGACCTCAACTTTCGTTCGCATTTGAAACACTTATATTTCGAAGCACATCCCGTGACGTTTCAATGGCAAGTTTAATATCATCTTCGGTATGCGCAGCACTGATATACCATAGCCCTCTGCCGATTATCCTGATACCTTTATTGTGCATCGCGGCTATGTATTTACTCAACTTTACTTTGTCGTATTTAAGTGTATCCCTGAAATCATTTACTGCTTCTAACGATGTAAAACCGGCATGAAACATGGGCCCCGGACCCTGCACCAACAGGTGATGGCCAGTATCTTTCCCCGCTTTTAACAGACCTTCCATTAACATTTTGCCTAAATCAAACATTCGACGATAAGGGTCCTCGCTTTCCAGTGTTTCAATGGTTGCCAAAGCAGCAGCTACTGTTGCATTGCCGGCATTCATAGTGCCGGCATGAATAACCTTCGCTTCTTCTATCCACCGCATCCATTCCTTTTTGCCAACAATGGCACTAATGGGGTACCCGCTGGCTAAAGCTTTGGCAAAAATGGACATGTCAGGAATAACGTTAAAAAAAGTTTGGGCTCCGCCAAGGCACATTCTGAACCCGGTGATTACTTCGTCGAAAATAAGGGCAACTTCGTATTGATCACACAAGTCGCGGAGACCTTTGAGAAATCCTTCTGCTGGCAGGATGCACCCGTTATTGCACATAACCGGCTCGGTAATAATAGCAGCTATTTCGTTCCCGCGTTTCTCAAGTGTTTGCTTAACCAACGAAAGGTCGTTCCAGGGAAGAAGCACAAACTCTTCGGAAGAACTGGCCGGCAGGCCTTCGGTCCAGGGTATTTTATTGGGATTTTCCCGTGTTCCCAGCGCTTCTTCGGAAGAACCAGACAATCCGTAACAAACATTATCGAGCCAGCCATGGTAGTGACCTTCGAAACGTAAAAACTTCTGCTTACCGGTTTTAGCCCTTGCTACTCTAAGAGCGGTATGTACAGCTTCAGAACCATCCAGGCAAAAGCGCATCATTTCCGCTGATGGAATATATTTTTGTAATTTCTCAGCCAACTCGATTTCTTTTATATGCTGGCCAGCAAATAACTGCCCATGCTCGCTGTATTGCTGAACGGCGGTCACGACCCTGGGATGAGAATGTCCTAAAATAAGGGGTCCCTGGCTAAGTGTAAAATCAAGGTATTCGTTGCCGTCTACATCATAGATCCGGCTGCCGCTACCATGGGTATAAAATAACGCATGCGGGTAACCGTACTTTCGGAACTCGGAAGAAACACCTCCAGCCAAAACTTTTTTAGCTCTTTCAAATAGTAAGGAAGATTTACTGTACGAAGTTATTTGCATCTATACTTAATTAACTAGGCGAATTCAAATTACAGTTGCAGTTATTCCAACTATGTTGCAATTGATTACTCAACCGTATCACAAGGATAAGATGCGGCCAACTCAAAAATATCCTTACTGAACAAAGCAAATTCAGCCTCCCATTTTTTTGCTTCTGCTGGTGAATATTCGTAAAGACCCTTCAACGTTTTTGTTCCTCTTGCTTTTAGTTTAACCATTTCTTTCATGCACTCCGGAACACCAGTGGCATTGCTTAGTTTTGGAAAAATATTTTTGAATATTTCTTCAGCGTCTTTCAACCCCACAAAATCCATTCTCCTGAAGATACCCATCAACGTGATCCAGGAACCGGCATCGTATTTAAACGCTTTATCGGTATCTTCCATAGTCGCTTCGCCATTCTCAACCAGGTGCAACGCCTCACGGTATATTGCATACATGAGCCTGTTAGTAACAAAACCTCTGATGTCTTTTCTCAGTAACGTAGGTTCTTTTCCCCAGCACTTAGATAGATTAAAGACCCACTCGGCATTACGCAAATCGGTTTTACTCCCACAAATTATTTCGAGGAACCTCGACATATACGCCGGCTCTCCCCAATGAACTCCAAGAAATCTTCCTGGATGAGTAATATACTGTTGCAGCATACTTATTGGTATGGCTGATGTGTTACTGGCGATTATCGTGTCTTCACTTGTAACGGAAAGAATTTTCTCATAAACCTCCCTTTTGATGGTAAGTATTTCTGTAACACATTCCAACACAAACGAGCATCCTTCCAAATGCATATAGTTGTCGGAAACGGTTAATTGAGAAAGGTAGGATGCTACCGGCTTATCCAATAGCCCGAAATTCAGGCATTGTTTTAATTGCTCTTCAATATGCAAAGAGCCTAATTTCATATCGTCTTCCAGCGGTGCAATCGCTTTTACTTCATGACCCGAGATTAACAAAGAAACAACGATACTACTGCCCATTAATCCGAGGCCCACCACTCCTGCACAGGTTTCTTTTGGCTCGCAACTATTTTTCATGATAATCGATTAAGCGGGTAATTTAACTATGCAGTCTATTTCTACTTTAATGTTTTCACCCAATACAGACTGCACCGTTGTTCGTGCTGGTTTAATACCCGGGAAGTATTGAGCATATATTTTATTATAGCGATCGAATTCGTAAATATCTTTCAGGTGTACCGTGCACTTAACCACATCATCCATAGTAGCACCAGCCATTTGCACAATGGCTTTTATGTTATCCAGCGTTAGTGTTGTTTCTTCTTCAATAGTTCCCAAAACAAATTCAGAAGTACTGAAATCTACCGCTGCCTGTCCGCTCACAAAAAGAAAACCATCTACAATTACACCGTCTGAATAAGCTCCGGTATCGAACTCTTCATTGCGTTGTGGATGACTGACTTTTATTTTACTCATAAATAATTATTTTATTGATTCCGGTAGTGCTGTTTGTATACGAATACATAAACGACAAACAGTCTTATGCCATAAATTTTTAACAAAGCAGTGATTATTACCAGATAAAAATAGATTAATTATATATCTTTTTCTGTTACTTTCCTTTATATTTATAATACAATATTTCAAAAGTCTCTCATCCTTTTTTACGAATAATCAACTAATTTTTTTTAATTAATTGCTCTATGAGACCCATTGAAATGCGTTTTGCTAAGGACTTCGATAAGTCTTTCGTAGTATTCAGAGAAACCGGCAAATTCTTCCCATGCCCGTGGCACTACCACCCGGAATTTGAGATCGTACTGGTAATAAAAAGTACCGGCCGACGCATGGTCGGTGATCATATCGGTTATTTCGAGGAGGAAGATCTTGTTTTTATGGGACCAAGATTGCCTCATGTGTGGATCAACGACAGCCACTACCTGAATAGCAAAGAACCGGATTCAGCCGATGGCATTGTAATTCATTTTGTAGAAGATTTCCTGGGCGAAACCTTTCTCAGGATTCCTGAGATGGAAAATTTCAAAAAATTTCTAAGCTTTTCCTGCTATGGGATGGCGATAAAGGGTGACGCTAAGCATAAAATAAATGCTATTATGAAAGGTATGCTGGAATCATCCGGGTTACAGAGACTGGCCAGCCTGTTTACGATTTTCGACATCCTGGCCAACTCTTCAGAATATGATTTGTTGGCAAGTCCCGGTTTCATTCAATCGACCGAACTAAAGTCATCTGATCGTTTTAAAAATATCAACGAATATATCATGAAAAATTTCGACAAAGACATTGCTTTGCCGAAAATTGCTTCCGTTGCCAATATGGGTGTAACTACTTTTTGCAATTTCTTTAAAGAGCACTACCGGTTAACTTTTGTAGAGTATTTAAACAAAGTGCGAATTGGCCATGCCTGTAAATTACTTTCTGAAAAAGATCATAATATTGTGGAGATCGCTTACGATAGCGGTTACAACAACCTGGCAAATTTCAACAGGCAGTTCAAAAAATTTAAACAGATGTCGCCGAGTGAATACCGGAAAACATTGAATGCTTAATTTAGAAAAGGAAGAAT
>JBBJOD010000294.1:0-6648 GCA_037721715.1 Chitinophagaceae bacterium
AGCTTCTGTGAATTTTAATACAGACCACTCGAGGGGCAGCCTTGCAAAAGTATTGACCAGGATAGCCGAAGGTGAAATCAACCTGAGTAAACTTCAATCTTTTCCTATTCCGGGTAGTGACTGGAAATATTCTTTTCATGCTGATATGGAATTTGACACAGTGGATCAATTTAATAAAGTAATAAACGAAATACAGCCGCTCACTGAAGGATTAAAAGTTTACGGAATTTATAAAAAGGGTAAGACCTTTTAAACCGTCACATTTATAAAAAGCTAACATGGTGATGCAAACGTCAAAAAGATTAGATGGTGTGGGAGAATATTATTTTTCAAAAAAGCTCCGGGAAATAGATGAGATGAACAAGGCAGGTAAAACGGTCATTAATCTTGGCATTGGCAGCCCCGACATGCCACCACATCCGGATGTTATCGGTGTTTTAAATGCGGAGAGTGTGAAAAACAACCAGCATGGTTACCAGAACTATAAAGGTGCCCCGGTTTTCCGGAAAGCGATTTCCCAATTCTATAAATCGTGGTATGGAGTAGATCTGGACGCCGAGTGTGAGATTCTGCCACTAATTGGTTCCAAAGAAGGCATTATGCATATCTGCATGACCTACCTGAACGAGGGTGACATCGCGTTAATTCCTAACCCCGGTTATCCCACTTATAAAAGTGCCGTTCAGTTAGCTGGTGGAAGTTGCCAGGCTTATTCATTGAAAGAAGAAAGTAACTGGGAGCCTGATTTTGCCGAATTAGAAAAGACTGACCTCCGAAATGTGAAACTTATGTGGGTAAACTATACGCATATGCCTACGGGTAAGCTACCTACAAAAGCGCTTTTTGAGGCAATTGTGGCTTTTGGTACTAAGCATCATATTTTAATTTGCCACGATAACCCTTACAGTTTTATCTTAAATGATCATCCGATGAGCCTGTTAAGTGTAAAAGGAGCTAAAGACACGGCCGTAGAACTAAATTCATTGAGTAAAACAGCGAATATGGCAGGATGGAGGGTAGGATGGCTTGCCGGTGACAAAGATCGCATCAATGAAATTTTACGCTTTAAAAGCAATATGGACAGCGGAATGTTCCTTCCTATGCAACTGGCTGCTGCTAAGGCACTTGAACTCGGCAAAAGCTGGTATGATCAACTGAATGAAACTTACAGGAATCGCAGGCAGGTGGTGTACAAAATCCTGCAAAAACTTGATTGCACTTATGATACCAGGCAAGCGGGCCTTTTTATATGGGCCAGGGTTTCCAATAACTATGATAGTGGATATGAACTGTGTGATGAGATATTGTATGAAAAAAATGTGTTTGTAACCCCGGGTGGCATTTTCGGAAATAATGGTAACAATTATATACGCATCAGTTTATGCCAGAATGTTGACGTGCTGAATAAAGCGTTAGAAAGGATCGCTAACAGGTAATTTTATGAGGGTAACAATAGTTGGAATAGGATTGATCGGCGGCTCATTGGCTATTTCTATGAAGGAGAAAAAACTGGCGAGTCATATTATTGGTGTGGACAAAGATGTAAATCATTTGAAGAAAGCGATGGCGTTGGGTTTGATAGACGAGCACCTTCCATTAAATGAAGCAGTAGCAAAATCGCAACTGATTGTATTGGCAGTACCGGTAGATGCAATGAACCAGTTGATGCCGGTAATAATGGAAACAATAACGTCTCAGGTGGTAATGGACATGGGAGGAACAAAAGAAAATGTAATCAACCTGGTTTCAGGTCACCCAAAAAAAGGGCGTTTTGTGCCTACACATCCAATGTGGGGAACTGAATACAGCGGCCCTGATGCGGCGGTAAGCGGCGCTTTTGTTGATAAAGCCGTAGTGATATGCAATGCCGGCGATATTGATGAGGACGCGTTAAACCTTGTGAAAAACTTGTATCGTCAAATAGGAATGCACCTTGTTTACATGGAGGCGCATGCGCATGACCTGCATGCAGCTTATGTGAGCCATATTTCTCATATCACCTCTTTCGCGCTGGCCAATACGGTATTAGAAAAAGAAAGAGAGGAAGATGCCATTTTTGAACTGGCAAGTGGAGGCTTTGAAAGTACCGTAAGGCTGGCTAAAAGTAATTCCGAAACATGGGTGCCCATCCTCAAACAAAACAGGGAAAATATACTGGATGTTTTGAATGAGCATATAACGCAGCTGAGAAAGTTCAAGAGTTGCCTGGAGAAAGAAAACTACGTTTATTTGAAAGAACTGATAGAAAATGCCAACGAAATACGCCGCATCATTAAATAATACTACCTCAAATGCCGCTCACTTTTTGCAGGCAAAACGGCAGAACAATAGTACCTTTGCAAAAATTTTTAATAAATATGGCCACATTTGAAGGGTTGGGCATTGATGCAAGATTAGTGCAGGCAACCAGTGAGTTGGGATATGTGATTCCAACTCCGATACAGGAACAGGCAATACCCGTTTTACTAAGCGGAACTACGGATTTTGTCGGATTGGCTCAGACCGGTACAGGAAAAACGGCAGCTTTCGGAATACCATTATTACAATTAGTCGATTCTAAAGAAAAATATCCGCAGGCGTTGGTGGTTTGTCCTACCCGCGAATTATGTATGCAGATTGTGAAAGAAGTAGAGCTTTTTAAGAAGCACTTACCTGGTATGCATGTTGTTGCGGTATATGGCGGCACCTCTATTAGCATGCAGATTCGTGACCTTAAACGCGGAATACAGATTGTAGTAGCAACACCAGGACGACTGATTGACCTGATAGAACGTAAAGCGATAGAACTGGCACGTATCAAATACATAGTGCTTGATGAAGCGGATGAGATGCTGAATATGGGTTTCCGGGATGATATCGAATTTATTTTGAAGAATACGCCGGTTAAAGAGTCCACCTGGCTTTTTAGTGCAACCATGCCGCCGGAAGTAAGGCAGGTAAGCAAGCGATATATGAAGAACCCTGTTGAAGTGACTGTAGGCAAAATGAATACAGCCAATGTCAACATCGACCACCAGTATTTTGTTACCCAGGCCCAGCATCGTTACGATACCCTGAAAAGGATCATCGATTTTAACCCGGGGATATATGGAATCATTTTTACCCGAACTAAATTAGACGCTCAGGCGCTGGCAGAAAAATTGACACGGGAGGGTTACGATATTGATGCACTCCACGGAGACCTCACACAGGTGCAGCGAGATAAAGTAATGGGCCAGTTCAGGGACAAAACCCTGCAACTGCTGATAGCTACCGATGTAGCAGCACGAGGTATTGATGTGCAGGGTATCACACATGTCATCAACTTCGAACTGCCGGATGACATGGAAGTGTATACACACCGAAGCGGACGTACCGGACGCGCGGGTTTGAGCGGTATCTGCATTTCGGTTGTTCATGCGCGTGAAACATTCAAACTGCGCCAGATCGAGAAGCTGATCCAGGCATCGATCAACCGGATGGATATTCCCAGTGGAAAAGACGTCTGCAGAAAACAATTCTTTCATTTTATGGATAGGTTGTTACAGGCCGATATCAGCCATGGCGACTATGAAACGTATGTACCCATGTTGGAAGAGAAATTCGCAGACATTAGCAAAGAAGATGTTTTGAAAAGGGTGGCCGCCATGGAATTTGACCGGTTTTTAAAGTACTATGAAAACGCAGAAGACCTGAATGTACGGGGTGAAGAGAGGCGGCAACGCAGGGAAGTAACCGATGATAGGAGAGACCAGGGAAGAGGCAGGGAAACAAGAGGCCGGGAAATAAATGGTAATGGTGACTATATGCGACTCTTTGTAAACCTGGGCACGAAGGATGGTTTTTACAAAGCAAGTTTCCTGCAGTTTATTCTGGATATGAGCGAGCTGAAAAAGGAAGTACTCGGAAGAATAGATATGAAAGACATGAATAGCTGGATTGAGGTAGACAAAGCGTCGGCGGGAAAAATGATAAAAGCCATAGATGGGAAGACGTATAAAGGAAGACGGATCAGGATGAATGATGCCAATAGCAGGTAGAAAGCATTTAGTACCGGGTACCGGGCGTCGGCAATCGGGTTTTAAACTTTTGATAAAATCGACTGTACTTAACTACTGCCGATGGCAAACAGCTAATAGCCAAACTTTAATATTGAAACTTAACATATGCAAGCAACTCAATCACAAACAAATACAGTTTCTGACATTCTCCAAAAAAGGCCGCTTATCATAGCCGGACCTTGCAGTGCGGAAACCGAGGAACAGGTGGTTCAAACTGCAACGAGATTGGCCAACACAGGAAAAGTAGACATGCTTCGTGCCGGTATATGGAAGCCAAGAACGCGCCCGGGAAGTTTTGAAGGTATTGGAACTAAGGGACTACCCTGGCTGCAACACGCCAGGAAAGCCAGTGGCCTGCCAGTGGCGATAGAAGTTGCCACTGCCAAACAGGTGGAAGATGCACTGCATTTTGACGTAGACGTACTATGGCTGGGAGCACGCACCACCGTGAATCCATTTTCAGTACAGGAGGTTGCTGACGCTTTACGGGGAGCTGAAGTTCCGGTGCTTATTAAAAATCCAATCAACCCAGACCTTGAGTTGTGGATCGGAGGTGTAGAGCGTATAGCCAAAGCCGGTATCAAACAAATTGGTTTGATCCATCGTGGATTTTCTTCTTACGGCAATACAGAATACAGAAATGCACCCATGTGGCACCTGGCCATCGAAATGAAACGCCGTTATCCTGAAATGCTGTTATTAAATGACCCTTCCCATATTTGCGGCCGTCGCGACATTCTATTAGAGGTTGCCCAACAGGCAATTAACCTCGATTTCGATGGCCTGATCATTGAAAGCCACATTGACCCTGATAATGCCTGGAGTGATGCTAAACAACAGGTAACCCCTGAACGCCTGGCTGAGCTACTGGGCAGCATTGTATGGCGCAAAGAAGATATCATTTCGCAAGAGTTCATCATCGCTTTGGAAAAGTTGCGCCAGCAAATCAATCACCTGGACGATGAATTATTGCAAATACTTGGGCAGCGTATGCGCATAGCCGATAAAATAGGCGAATACAAAAAAGAGAACAGCATCACTATCCTGCAGACCAATCGTTGGAATGAAATATTAGACCGGGCATTTAAAAAAGGTGAAAAACTGGGTTTAAGCAAAGAATTTATTACAAAGTATTTCGATGCAGTGCACATGGAAAGTATCACCCACCAGAATAATGTAATGAATAAGTGATTGCATTCATATTAAACCTACATCAGAATGAATCTGATTGAGTATACATTCTCGGGAAGAAAAGTGCGCTATTTTCTAGATACTTCATTTTCCCGGTTGAAGGATGTTGTTTCAACGCAGAATATGGTTATCATTACAGATGAAAATGTGCATAGGTTCCATCCTGAACTAGCCGATTTTCAGCTTATAGTTATTCCTGCCGGGGAGCAATACAAAACTCAGGCAACCGTTGATACTATCATCGCTCAGCTGATTGCGCTTGAAGCAGTCCGAAAAACCGTACTTGTTGGAATTGGAGGTGGAGTAATTACAGATATAACCGGTTTTACTGCGTCTATTTATATGCGTGGGCTTTCCTTCGGCTTCGTGCCAACCACCATTCTTTCCCAGGTAGATGCTTCAATAGGTGGTAAAAATGGCATAGACAGGGGACTTTATAAAAATATGGTAGGAGTGATCCGCCAGCCTGATTTTATTCTTTTTGATCCTTCCCTGTTGCAATCATTGCCTCATGATCAGTGGGTAAATGGTTTCGCTGAAATCATAAAGCATGCCTGCATCAAAGACATAGGCCTTTTTGAATTGCTCGAACAGCATCGGCTAGAAGATTTCATGCATGACAGTAGTTTATTGACTGACATGATAAAAAGAAATGTTGTTATTAAATCGAACGTGGTAGCGGCCGATGAGTTTGAAAGTGGCGACAGGAAGCTGTTAAATTTTGGACATACCATAGGACATGCCATCGAAAACCTTTACCAGTTGCCACATGGCCATGCTGTGAGCATCGGTATGGCATGGGCTTGTTCCCTTTCAGAAAAGCTGAATGGTTTCGATACGCAAGGTCATGAAAGGGTAAAGCGGTTGCTGCAACAATACCTTTTGCCTACCACCTTCCTGTTAGATACAGAAAAGGTTTTCGAAGTATTAAAAATGGATAAAAAAAGGGTGGGCGCTTCGATCAACTTTGTCTTGTTAAACAACATAGGGGAGGCTGTCGTAAAACCAATCCTATTAAGCCAGCTGGACACTTTGATTGCAGAAACGTAAGAGCATTTATCTTAGCAGAAAGTACATGATAGTTACCATTCAGCCATCCGGTTTAAAGGGGATCCTAAAAGCACCCACTTCAAAAAGCTCTATGCAACGCGCATGTGCAGCCGCATTACTTACCAAGGGAGTTACTCAAATACTTAATCCTGGTAAAAGTAATGATGACCTCGCCGCTATAGAAACCATTCAAAAGCTGGGTGCACGCATAGTGAACAACGAGGATGGTTCTTTAACTATCACCAGCAATGGCATTCATCCAAAAGCAACTACAATTAATTGCGGTGAATCGGGATTAGGTATCCGGATGTTTGCGCCCATTGTCGCCCTAAGTAGCCAGGAGATTATTATTGAAGGCACAGGGAGC
>JBBJOD010000012.1:0-22729 GCA_037721715.1 Chitinophagaceae bacterium
TTTGGAACTGGCTTTGGCAGTAAAATTTCTGTCTAACGCCGACCTCGTAACTCACTGGGGAATACTACCCAGAGAGGTGTTTTTTGCCATATGGATCGCAATAGGCATTTGCCTGGTTTTATACCTGTTTGGCATCCTCAAATTTAAACATGAGGGCCCGGTTAAGCTAACCCCTACACGCATAAGTTTTGCCATTCTTTTCCTGGTAATGGTAGTTTACCTGGCACCAGGACTTACGAAAACGAAGTATGCAAACAGGGCACTTATTAGCGGATTTCCACCTCCGTTAAATTACAGCATATATGGTAAAGATGCGTTCAAAGGAGTTGAAGCCAATATAATCAATGATTATGAAGCCGCTTTGAAACTGGCGAAGAAACAAAACAAACCAATACTGATTGACTTCACCGGCTGGGCCTGCGTGAATTGTAGAAAAATGGAAGAAAATGTATGGACACTTCCTGAAATAAAAGAATTGATAGAAAAAAATTTCATCCTGGTATCATTGTATGTGGATGACAGGAAGCTGTTGCCGGAGGAAGAACAATTTATGTTTGTCAGGAAGGATAAGAGTAGGAAGGAAATCAAAACAATAGGCGATAAATTTGCCACTTTTCAATTTGAGAATTTTGTAAACGTTTCTCAGCCTTTGTATGCCATTGTGAATGCTGAGGAAAAACTCCTGACTTTGCCAGTTGGTTATACGCCGGATGCAACGCAATATAAAGAATGGCTAAACTGCGGCCTCCAGGCTTTCAAAAAATAATATTACCCGTGTTGATATTACAGCGCCTGAGTAAGCGTGTGGAGGGTGTGAAATTTCTTTCTGCTTAATACCGACATGGTTTTGGCAATGCAAAAAAATACCCCGCATAATGCGGGGTAAATATAGGCGTCATTCTGTTCCAACCTTCCGGCTGATAGCTGGGCAAATGGTCGGATGGAGGATCAGAATGACAATGTCTTTTTCCTTACTTATTGTCGATAAAGCTAGGCTGTTGGTTCCGTTCCCTTTTATTCGAGCTGTTAAATTACTTTAAAAGTTGTACCCTTACTTACAACCGCAATAAACAGCACGTTATAGTGCAATACGTTTCTCGATCATCATCTTTCTAAGATTAATGAGCCCGTAACGCATCCTGCCAAGAGCGGTGTTAATGCTGCAATTGGTAAGTGAAGCAATTTCTTTAAAACTTAACTCTGCGTAGTGACGTAGAATAATCACTTCCCGCTGGTCTTCAGGAAGCAGTTCTAGCATCTTGCGAACCCTATCGTGGCTTTGACGTTTCATCATTTTTACGTCAGCACCTTCTTCCGTAAAATTGAGCACTTCGAAGATGTCGCGGTCGTCACTGGTTTTAATAGTGGGTGTACGCTTTACTTTCCTGAAATGGTCTACACATAGATTGTGGGCGATGCGCATTGCCCAGGGAAGAAATTTGCCTTCTTCCGTATAACGGCCTCCCCTAATAGTATCGATAATCTTTATCAATACATCCTGGAATAAATCTTCCGCTAAATACTTGTCTTTTACAAAGAAAAGGATGGAAGTGTATAACTTATCCTTATGACGAAGTACCAGTGCTTCTAAAGCAAGTAAATCGCCATCAATAAATTGATGGATAAGCTCATGATCGGTTTTGTGGAGAAGTGATTTCATAAAACTTCTACGGTTTTAAAAGGTGATAGGATAAGTGAAAAGGGATTTTAAATCGAAAGTAGAAGGTTGCGCTATAGGCGAAATTGTTTCATCTTTAACTTAGGTACAAATTACCAGCCAAAATAGTATTTTTTTCCAAAATAATGATAAAAATACGAATGTTTATTTTCTGCCTTTTTATGATAGTAAACTTTCTATGATCGTCAGGCTTTTGTCTACATTCCCTGGTTTTAAGTACATCCCCTTGCCAGCAAATTTATGTTCAATGATAATGTTACCAGTTGACCTCCAAGGCTTAATTATATGATTATTATCAGGTATTGCATTGACGCTGATTAGAGAAAGGCCCATAAGTGCGATATTATTTAGCATTTTATAAGTGCTTCCTACCACCTGGCAAATCAATTTTCATTATTGATATTTTGAAGTCAGATAAATTAATTGCGATAATTTTGATTTTCTATGACAGTTGTAAGTAAAGGAGCAAAAAAAAAAGGCGATCAGGAAAAAATTTCAAACAACAATATATATATAAAAGGCGCCAGGGTTCACAATCTTAAAAATGTAAGCGTTGAAATTCCACGTAACAAATTAATCGTAGTTACCGGTGTTTCCGGGTCGGGAAAATCGTCTCTTACTATTGATACTTTATATGCGGAAGGTCAACGCAGGTACGCTGAAAGCCTGAGTTCTTATGCGCGACAGTTCCTGATGAGAATGAATAAGCCTGATGTGGATTTCATAAAAGGATTGTCTCCGGCCATCGCGATCGAACAAAAAGTGATTTCAAGAACGCCACGCTCTACTGTGGGCAGCATGACCGAAGTATACGACTACCTGAGGCTGTTATTTGCCCGCATCGGGCAAACAATTTCGCCGGTATCGGGAAGGAAGGTAAAAAAAGATGACGTGTCGGATGTGGTCAATAGCATTGTTGCCCTGAATGAAGGAGATAAAGTTATGCTGATTGTGCCTTTCCGGCAACAGCAACACCGCGATGTGAAAGAAGACCTTAACATTCTTCTGCAAAAGGGATTCTCTCGTATTTACAACGACAGGCAGGTACTGCGCATAGAAGATATTCTTGAACAGAACCTGCCCTTATCAAAAAAAACAGTAAAAGATAACCCGGCCGGTTCTGGCGCGTATTTGCTGGTAGACCGCTTAGTTATCAAAAACTTTGATGAAGATGACAGGCACAGGATGGCCGATTCAATTGGTACTGCTTTCTATGAGGGCGAAGGAGAATTATTTATCGAAATTAACGGTAAAGAAATATGGCAGTTTTCCAACAGGTTCGAATTAGACGGATTAACCTTTGAAGAACCGGTTCCTAACCTTTTTTCTTTTAATAATCCATTCGGTGCTTGTGCAACATGTGAAGGTTTTTCACTGGTTTTGGGCATAGATGCCGACCTGGTTATACCTGACAGGCGGTTAAGCGTTTACGAGGGAGCCGTTGCTCCCTGGAAAGGCGAAAAGCTGAGCCGATGGAAAGACGATTTTATAAGAGCTGCCCGAAATTTCGACTTCCCGGTACACCAGCCGGTCATAGACCTTACTGCAGACCAGTATAAAACATTGTGGGAAGGAAACCAGTATGCCAATGGCATCAATGCTTTTTTTAAGGAAGTTGAGCAGAACCTGTATAAAGTCCAGTACCGGGTGCTACTAAGCCGTTATAGGGGCAGAACATTGTGTCATGATTGTAATGGGTACCGTTTGAGAAAAGAAGCGCTGTACATTAAGGTAGGTGGCAGGCATATCGGTGAGTTATGCGAATTACCTGTAAAAGATCTCCAGGCCTGGTTTGGGGAACTGATGCTAAGCGAACAGGACGGCCAGATCGGCAAACGCATATTGATTGAAATTGAAGCAAGAATAAAAACCTTACTAGATGTGGGGCTAGGGTACCTGACTCTCAATCGTTTGGCCAATACATTGAGTGGTGGCGAAAGCCAGCGTATCCAGTTAACCCGCAGCCTTGGCAGTAACCTCACCAATTCCCTATATATCCTTGATGAGCCTTCAATCGGATTGCATTCCAGGGATACGTCCAGGCTGATAAGCGTATTAAAAGCGCTAAGAGACCTGGGCAATACCGTTGTTGTGGTAGAACATGACGAAATGATGATGCGTGAAGCGGACCACATCATTGACATGGGGCCTTTTGCCAGCCATTTAGGTGGTGAAGTTGTGGCAGAAGGCGATTACGAGTCAATCATAAAAAACCCGAAAAGCCTTACGGGGAAATATTTAAAAGGCGAGCTGCAGATAGAACCGCCGGTAGCCCTGCGAAAAAAAGCCGGTTTTATAAAAATTATTGGTGCCAGGCAGCATAACCTAAAAAATATAGACGTAGAGTTTCCACTTAACGTGTTATGTGTTGTAAGCGGTGTAAGTGGAAGCGGCAAAACAACCTTGGTTAAACAGATTTTATTCCCTGCTTTGCAGAAGCTGAAGGGCGAATTCGCCGATAAAGTAGGTTTGCACAAAGGTATTACGGGGGATGTGGAAAGTATCAGCCAGATTGAAATGATTGATCAGAATCCCATTGGGAAATCATCGCGTAGCAACCCGGTCACTTATATTAAGGCTTACGATGAAATAAGGGATCTTTTTGCCAGCCAGCCTCTTAGCAAAATACGCGGGTTTCAACCAAAACATTTTTCGTTCAACGTTGATGGCGGGCGCTGCGATGCCTGCAAAGGAGAAGGTGAACAGGTTGTGGAGATGCAGTTTCTTGCAGATGTTCACCTGACTTGTGAAGTGTGCGCCGGCAAACGATTTAAGGACGAAGTTTTAGAGATTACTTACAAAGGGAAGAATATTTACCAGGTATTAGATATGAGCGTTGAAGAATCGATTGAATACTTCAATGAAGTAAAAGAAGTTACTTCAAAAATAAAGCCTTTAAACGATGTGGGATTGGGATATGTGAAGCTGGGGCAATCTTCAGATACACTTTCAGGTGGCGAGGCACAACGTGTAAAACTGGCTTCCTTCCTGGGAAAAGGAAAAAGCCAGGGGCAAATACTTTTTATATTTGATGAGCCTACCACCGGTTTACATTTTCATGATATAAAAAAGTTGCTGGCTTCATTCAATGCATTAATAGGGCAGGGGCATTCTGTAATTGTGATTGAGCATAACACAGACGTGATTAAAAGTGCTGACTGGCTGATAGACCTCGGTCCTGAAGCCGGTGATGGTGGTGGGCAGCTTGTTTATTGCGGCGTTCCCCCCGACGTTAAAGACATTCCCGGGAGTGTAACAGGGAAATACCTGTAACCCAATGAACTAATGGAGCGTTCACTATCTTAACCGGTTCAAACTTTTGATGAGTTTTTCATCTTTATATATTCCCCTTGCCGCGAGTATGAAAAATATGGTCATGGCAATGGGCAATAATCCACCCCAATAATAGGAGCCTTTCACAAGTGCATTGGTACGTTTGAAGTTTTCAATATGCCATACCTCCAGGCATATGATACCAACCGACACGATTACTCCTGCAACAGTAAGCTTGAATTGAAGCGGGCGATTCTTAAAAAGAAATATGCATACCAGGGCCAGGCAGGCAATACCGATACTCAAGGCGAATAATAATAAACTTTCTGTAGCTATTACCTTTTTTATTACTTCATTGGCAAGGCGGCCGATGAACAATGGAACCTGCGTTAAGGCGAAACCACAAACGGCAGCAATGAGTAACCAGACAGATTGTAAACGTTGAATCATAAGTATTGCATTTAACCGCAAGTTATTTCAAACAAATGAAATTTGATGAACACCTGCTTTCTAACACCGGAAACTCAAGTATTACTTTTACTTAATAATTTAGTATTAACGTCAACTTAAACAATATGCCCGGATGTATTCTTATTTTTTGCGAGAGGGTACCAGCAAGTATTCAATATCCGGAGATGACTCTATTGACATTTATTCAGATACCCTATTAACTTGTATAGAAAAAATAACAGGTCTTTCGAAGGTCGGTCTTCATAAAACCCAGATGTTCCAAATCTTTCAAAACTAATGTGTTAACCTTCTGCACAAAAAAACGACTAATAAATTCGGGTTTCACCAAACGGTATCTATAAGTGACCTGTTGTTCCAGATTTCTGATTCGGCCAATCCGGTTATTCAGAAACTGACCGTTAAGGCAGACTGGGAATCATTGAAATTGAGATGGAACATGATGAGTGAAAACTCTGCTGTTATCTTTCGCAGGTGGATATTACGACAATGAAACTGCGCTGGTACTGGAATATAAAACTATGGATCTGGTAAAAACCAGCCGCCTTCGTTGCCTGGAAAAATCTTCGTAAAGTGTACAAAGAGGATAATTAAATTAGGAGGAACAATTGCAATTATGGATAGCCTTGATTATATTGACAGTTATTTTAAGGGAGCGCTATCAACTGAACAGAGAGTGATTTTCGAAGATCGAATTAAATCTGACGGATCGTTCGCAGACGAAGTTGCTTTCTACCTGACTGCATTGCAGGCTGCAAGAAACCAGAATGCTACAGACAAAAAAGAACGATTCAGGGAAATATACGGGGAAAGTAAAAAAGTCCAGGCAACTCCTGCGAGGCTGTCCTGGCTTTACCAGGTAGCAGCAGCAGCCATCATAACGGTTTTGATAGTGGGTGTTTATCTTTACCTGCAACCTGACAAACCACAGAATATTGCCAAGCATTATATAAACAAACACTTCAATACCATGGGCGTGCAGATGGGTACACTTACCGTTAACATGGAGAATGGGAAGCGATTGTACAATGAAGGAAAATTTGAACAGGCTCTTCAGACATTTGAAGAGCTCCGTAAAATCGACAGCACGGAATTTTTTGCCAGCGAATTTGCAGGCATCACAGCATTACAATTAAAAAATTATGATAAGGCCGCAAGCTATTTCGAGCAAATGGAGCGTCATACAGCAATGTATGTGAACCCAGGCAGGTTTTACCATGCACTTACTCTGATGAAGCGAAATAAGCCGGGAGACCAGGAACTGGCCGCATCCCTTTTAAAAGATGTAGTGAAAAGAAAGCTTTCGGGTAAAGACGAAGCGCAGCGATTTCTTAACATTTTTTAATATTTTCATCAAATCAACATCATCCTAAACCATTATTATGGCTACACCAAAAACTCTACCGGTTAATCCCCCACTCACAAAGGTTGAACCGAAGAGAAAACCTAAAGGTAAAAAAGTGTTTGATTTGGGAATCCTTCTCAAAAAACAAGATGGAGGCGAAGAAAAAATATTGCAGAAATTATTGGCCTCTATACAAAAATATAAATTTAAGGACAAAAAGACAACCATCACCTATCAATACCAATGGTTCAAGAGTGAGGATGTACCGCAGTTGTTTAATTTGCGGGTATACAGGCAAACGGAAGTAGTAAAGCCAGGCGAAAAATCTTTTGAAAACAACGAAGCCGATCACGTGCCGAGTACAACCAGCGGACCACCCGTAAAAAAGCCTCCATTGGGGGTACTGGAAATATTTGAAAGAAACACAGACTGACGATTTTATAGTAGCTTACAGCTAAACGCTTAACACCTGCAGTAAATAGTAGTAAGTACACTGGCAGGTAATCTTTGCAAAACGGAAAACCGATGGGCAGAATGTCACCTGCTTTTATTTAAAGCAAAGCCAGCAGGCGAACCGCCAGAACCGAAACTTCTTTACTGGACCCTATGGGGGTAAAATTTAATTTACTACCCATGTATAAATGTCTATTACTTCTCTTGCTGTTTTCCATACAGCTGGTTTTTTCCTCCACCGCCCAATGTGTGGATAAGGCATTCTTATGGAACAGGCTAGAATTTTTGAGAGACTCGCAACCGTTGTCTACCCGGGAAGAACTGAAGGAGCTACTAAACTATGAGGTTGGCATTATTAAGTGCCCCTATAAAAACGATTCAACACATGCCTTGCTTTTGCAAAGAATTGGCAGTATATATTCTGAGCAGGGCGACCAGTTACAGGGAATTGTTTATACAAAAAACGCTATCCGCATTCT
Source organism: Chitinophagaceae bacterium (assembly GCA_037721715.1). Lineage (GTDB taxonomy): Bacteria > Bacteroidota > Bacteroidia > Chitinophagales > Chitinophagaceae > JADCRZ01. The sequence continues at coordinate 7,697 of JBBJOD010000012.1, forward strand.
TACTGAAAACACCGGCAAGTCATCTATTAATTCTTCTCATCTAATCCGCAACTACTTCAATCTTGCCTCTATCTATGGCAAGTTGAACAGGGTGAAAGAAAAAAGAATGTGTTATGATAGTTGCATTTCAACTGCTAGAAAGTTACAAATTGTAGAATTATATTCTTTGTTTGCTCTCCTTGAAAAAGTTAAGCACTATTATGATTTAGGTGATTACGAATTATGTCTCAAATTTGCGCATTACGGTCAATACCTTAGCCACCAGTATGTTCCTGATAAAGCTATGGAGGCTTATGGAGACAGTACAGCCTATTCCAATCACTTTTTTCTAAGTATAGTCAATTCATTCCTTGCAATGAAAAATTACAATGAGGCTGAAGCAATCCTCGTTGCCAGAATTGCCGAATGCAAGAAAACATATTCCATTTCATTCCTTGGGTCACTCTATGAACAATTGGCCAAAACCCAGGTTGAGAAAAAAAATTACAAAGACGTTATTGCATACCTTAAGCAAGCGCTCAATTACAACAAAAGGATCAAAGACACCAACAGCTGTATAGGTAATATTGACAACCTGGGCTATTACAGTTATACTATTTTCAAAGATTATAAATTAGCCCTTTTTTATTACCGAAAGGCCTTACAGTTGCGCAATGATAGCCAGGATGACTATAAAACCTCCCTCAATATTTATAACCACATTGCCAATGTTTATGTGTCAATTGAACGTTATGATTCTGCACGCCATTATTTCCAGTGCGCTTTTGACCAGATCAGGAAGGGCACTAACGAAGACGAAATAGTCAACAGCCCCCTGGAAATGTTTATACAAAAACAGGAAGCAGGCTACCTGGTTAATCTTTTTGCTGATAAAGGAGATGCCTGTTTAAAAGAATATAAAACTACAGGAAGAAAAACGGCGCTTAAAGAAGCCATCAAAATCTATAAATCGGCCGACATTTTACTCGACCGGATAAAGACAAGCCAGTCAGAATTTCGATCCAAACTTTTCTGGCGAAAAAACACCCATCGATTATATGAGCAAGCGATTGAAGCATGCATTTTATCCGGCAATGCAGATGATGCTTTTCTTTTTTTTGAAAGAAGCAGGGCAATTCTTTTGTACGATCAGCTGAACGAGCAGAGGTGGCTGGGTGAGAAGGAAATTTACAGGCAGAACCAGCTGGCAATAGAATTGAACCAGGCTGAATATCAATTGAATCAAACAAATCTTTCCGCCAGGCACTACGCCGAACTTCAAGGGAAATGGTCTAATTTGAAAGAGAATCAACTCCAGTTACAAGAATCAATCAAAGAGAAAAACTCTTTGTACTACCAAAGCTTTCTCGATTCAACATTTACTACCCTACGGGACATTCGGAAGAACCTACTAAAAGACCACCAGGCACTGGTAGAACTTTTCGCGGGTGACAGTGCAGTTTATACAATGATTGTGACTGGTGAAAAAACTCATTTTTCCACCATAAATAAAAAAACGTACGACAGCACGGTAAATAAATGCATTACTTATATATCGGATCCTGTGTTGTTAAACCGGCAATTTGATTCATTCATACTTTGCTCGAGGTTGCTTTATAAACTCATTTTCCAGGAAACAGAAATGCCCATCGGCAGAATCATCATTTCGCCTGATGGCCGCTACTTCCCTTTTGAAGTACTGGTGACCGAAATGGCAGGTAGCGAACCGGTGTATTTTTTGAAAGACCATGCAGTAAGCTACACTTATTCTGCCCGGTACCTGATGAATCGGTTTACCAGGCCCTCGCAATCTGTTGCCGGCAATTTCATGGGGATTGCGCCAGTCAATTTTCCTGCTGGCATAAATTTGGCGGCTTTACCCGGAAGCAACGCATCAGTGGAAAGACTCGGTTCATTTTTCGATGCGGCAGATAATCTCCTGGAATCAAAGGCTACACGGAGTGAATTTCTCAACAAATTTGGCAAGTACCAAATAATTCAGATTTACACGCATTCATCTGCTAATAGTACCAGGGGAGAACCGGTAATATACTTTGCCGATCAGCCGATGTACCTTTCCGATCTTACAATTAGCCGGCAGCCTGTTACCAATCTGATTGTTTTGTCTGCCTGTGAAACAGGGAACGGCACTTTTTACCAGGGTGAAGGTGTGTTCAGTTTCAACAGGGCTTTTGCCGCGTTAGGCATTCCGTCGTGTATCAACAACCTTTGGTCAGTGGACAATGAGTCTACTTACCGACTCACAGAAATGTTTTACAGGTACCTTGCTGATGGTCTCCCCATCGACCAGGCTTTGCAATCTGCAAAACTTGAATTTATGAAAACAACGTCTGAACGCGGGCGTTTACCTTACTACTGGGCGGCTGCCATACTTGCGGGAAAAACAGACGCCGTTGAATTTAAAAAGAAAAGATCAGGGGGGTGGATTATTTTGCTTGTTGTTATTGGTTGTTTAGTTGTTTATGGCACTGGCAGGTTCCTGTCAACGAAAGCCAAGAACAATCATAAAATTATCTGAAGTCAATGCAATAGTGACCGCGTTAAAAAAAATAATCCAGTCAGAGTTCCGGGTATAACGGAAATTGCTCCATGAATTCATTCACTTGCTTTCTGGTTGACTGAATAGCGCTTTCATTATCTGCGTTAGTTAATACCTTTTCAACAGCATCTACTACAAATTGCATGTGCTCTTCTTTCATTCCCCTGGTCGTTATGGCAGGTACGCCTATTCTTATACCAGACGTAACAAAAGCGGATTTATCATCAAACGGCACCATATTTTTATTGAGGGTAATTTCTGCCTTTACAAGTACCTGTTCGGCTTTTTTACCACTGATATTCTTATTGCGCAGGTCGATCAGCATTAAGTGATTGTCAGTACCGTCTGATATTATTTTGAAACCTTTCTCAACGAAAGCTTTGGCCATTACCTGCGCATTTTTAATTATTTGGCTGGCGTATGTCGTAAACTCTTCATCAAGAACTTCGCCGAATGCAATGGCTTTTGAAGCGATTACGTGTTCCAGCGGTCCACCTTGTATTCCAGGAAACACCGCCATGTCCAGGAGGTTGCTCATCAATTTCGTATTTCCTTTTGCATCTTTTAAACCGAGCGTATTTTCAAAATCTTTCTGCATCATTATAATACCACCACGCGGCCCCCGTAAAGTTTTATGGGTAGTAGACGTTACAAAATGACAGTGTTCAAATGGTGAAGTAAGCAAACCTTTGGCTATTAAACCAGCAGGGTGTGCCATATCGCAAAGTACAAATGCTCCTGCCTCATCGGCAGCATGCCTGATCCTGGCATAGTCCCAATCCCGGCTATAAGCCGAGGCACCGCAGATAATCAGTGCCGGCTTTTCTTTCCTGGCCACCTCTTCAAGCATCTCATAATCAATAAGACCGGATTCTTTTTTTACACCATAAAAAAATGGCTGGTATAGCTTGCCACTAAAATTTACAGATGCACCATGCGTCAGGTGGCCACCCATGCTTAAATCTAAGCCTAAAATTTTATCGCCTGGTTGAAGAATAGCCAACATAACCGCTGCATTAGCCTGGGCGCCACTATGTGGTTGTACATTCGCATAATCGCAATTGAACACCTGTTTTAACCGGTCAATTGCAAGCTGTTCTGTCTGGTCGACTATTTCACAGCCACCGTAATAGCGGCGGCCCGGATATCCTTCCGCATATTTATTTGTCATTACGTTGCCCATAGACTGAACGACCTGCAGGGAGGCGAAATTTTCTGATGCGATCAGTTCAATCCCGTGACGTTGACGTTCAAGTTCTTTATAAATAAGGTCAAAAACCACTTTATCTCTTTGCATGAAAATAAAATAATAATTAAAAAATTAAATGTTTGACACAATAGTAACCCGTTTTATTGCGCCCATTGCTGCAATTGCCTGTCTGGCATATGGTGGCAAAAATACTTCGCAATGTTCTAATTAAATCTTTTTTATATTGCGAATACTGGAAAGTGTCGAAATTTACTGCTCCGGCAATAGCAACAGAACATCACGGTGCACGGTAACATAAATATCTAGTATAGGAAAATATCCATGTATATATTTACGTAAATTCACTATTTTCACGCGGTTACCTTGTACCTGGCAAGCCGGTTTTGGTTAAGAAATCACTTTACTAAAATGGCAGTTCAACGTTGAAGATGATTGCTAGTATATCACAATTAAGACTGGAGAAGTTGCATGACTTAAGGATGGACAGGTTTCCATCCGCCATTTAAAAATATATTCCGGATGAAAGCTATCATTCCCGTAGCAGGCGCTGGCACAAAATTACGTCCTCATACTTACACCCAACCAAAGGCACTAATTCCACTAGCAGGTAAAACGATTTTGAGTATCATCATGGATCAACTGCAAAATGCAGGTATCCAGGAATTTATTTTCATTGTAGGTTACCTGGGAGACAAAATACAGGATTACGTAAAGGAAAGATATCCCGACCTGGTCACTCATTTTGTTCAACAGAATGAAAGACACGGTATCGGCCATGCGATATTTCTTACCAGGGAGTTGGTAGGAGATGATGAGGTGTTCATTGTGTTGGGTGATTCTATCTGCGAGTACAATGTAAGAGAAGTGTTAGACAATCCACACTCAGTAATTGGTGTAAAACGTGCAGACGATCCGCGTGATTTTGGCGTAGCGGAAATAAATGAGGAGGGGTACATAAGCAGGGTGGTTGAAAAACCGCATATTCCTAAATCAAATATGGCGCTGGTTGGCATCTACCGCATCAAAGAAACGTCTTTTTTGTTCAGTTGCCTGGAGAATAACATTCGCAATCATTTAATGAGCCATGGTGAATACAATCTTACCGATGCCCTGGAATGTATGATCCGCCAAGGTGCCAGAATGCAACCTTACAAAGTACAAAACTGGTTCGACTGTGGTAAAAAGGAAACCCTGTTACAGACAAATGCTACACTGCTAAAAAAACTCGGACATACAATTGCAGAAGATCATCTATTTGCTAATACCATTATTATTCAACCGGTAAGCATTGCAGCCGGTTGCGATATAAAAAATTCTATTATCGGACCTAATGTAGCGATTGGAGAAAAGGTAACTATTAATTATTCCATTGTAAAGGATTCTATAATCGGGTCGTATGCTAACCTGAACGACATCGTTTTAACGCATTCCCTCATTGGCAGCGATACGGAACTAAAGGGTGAAAGCCGAAGTTTAAACATTGGCGATAACACCGAAATTGATCTAGGGAAATCATGATCCCGCTTGATTCAGCTCGCGTTTGTGATGACAATGTTAAATAAATTTCACGGGCATATTAGCATTGTTTGCGGCATCTTCTTATCTTTAATTTTAGTATATTAGCTTAAAGGTTTTTTTTCATTGCCACCCGGAGAGCGCTCAGCATTATTTTCATAAGAAATACGATTCTTGCAAGATATAGGTGGTTTCATTTATTTAGGTGTGTTCAACAGTATGAGCGGGTAACGTCAGTTATCTACACGAAGGCAGCGACAAATACTAATAACGGCGTATCACAAGAAAGTAAAGTGATTAAAAGATTTTAGAAAAATTAGTTCTGTTCTCTATAAATTTTTTCACTTCTCCCATAAAGCCTTTTATATGAACATACTTAAACAGTTGTTATTACTGGCAGCGATTAGCTGCACCAGCCAGTTACTTAAAGCAAACAAGGGCGAAGGAATTGATAAAAATAGTGTGGAGGGTTGTCTGCATGGCTATGTGATGGATGCGGTAACCGGAAAGCCAATTACTGGTGTTACTGTATCGGTGTCCTCTAAAAAATTACATGGTAGTAAAATTCAGTCGGATGCAGCAGGTTACTTTCATTTTGCAAAGTTGCCTCCAGGGGAAGTAACAGTAATGTTTGAAAAAAAAGGATATCAATTGTTCAGGCGCGATTTGCCAAACGTCAAGGAGGGAGTGATTACAAAAATATCTGTAGATGTAAAACCGGTAGAAGATGATGGAAGCAACGAATTGTGGCATCCATTGTATAAAATGCTAAACTGAATAGCAGTACTTAATACTGCTAATAAGCGAGTCTGCTTACCAAATGGCTGTTACCTTTAATTAAAGCCAACTATCGTAAACAATGCGTGCATGCAATGTCACATCCCTCAGGCTGGCAGTTGCACTAGAATGCAATCGTTGATTTCAATCCTTTTGCATGTTGGCTCATCAGGCTAATCCCTTGCCAATCAAATATTTTTTCATGCGTGGAATTTCACAAAAAGGGCCGTCTCAACCGGCATTAAGCCAGCCCACCGTATTCATTATTTTGTAAGCAGGACCTTATTTGTTGTCTAGAATACTGAAATTCCCGTTTTCGCTCTTTATTTGCAGGTTATCTTTTTTAATAAACGCTTTGTATTTTGAAGTAACCTCAGGTGATTGTTTTTGACCGTTGACAGAGAGCTCTCCCTTTTCGTAAATAATAGTATAGTCTTCCTTGCTGTTTAGCAACCCATCGTTTTCCATCTGTGTGATCATTTTCTTATACTGCTGCAGTTCTTTCTTTGCTGCCTGTATATGCTCCTTTGCTTTTTCAAACTCGGGTTTAAACTGCAATTTGCTGTCATTAAGTTCTTCTCTGGCTCTTTGCAGCTCCCTATCTATTTGCCCACGCGATTTTTGCAATTCCTGCCGTGCTTTGTCTAACTCGTTTTTCACCTGTTCAAAATTAATTTTTCTCGCTTCATCCATGATCTTTTGGGCTTGTTTGGATGCTTCTTTCAGTTCTTTCTGGAAGTCTTCTTTGTAGTGGCCGTTGCTGGCTTCATCCATTGCAGCCTTCAGTTGTTGCTGAATTTTTGCAAAGTCAACTTTTTTCAATGCTGTCTGGGCTTCGAGCTGAATCTTCTGGTAGTCAATTTTTTGAATGGCTTCATCAAATTGATGTTGCATCTTTTGTATATCCAGCTTACTTAAGGCTTCGTCCAGCTTTTGTTGCATTTTCTGCATTTCTTTTTCACCCATTTGCTGGTTCAATTTCTCTATCCCCCTTTCCAATTGCTCAATCTGTTCATCCAATCCTTTAGCATTCTGGTTAATATTTAGATTCTTATCATATTTTTTTGACGGAACAGTGTCCTGCAAAGGCTTTGGCGGAGCTGTTGCCCTGTTCGAAGCAGACCAGCTAACACTTGAAAGTGCTATGCCGATCAGAAATGCTAACAGAAGAATGTGATGAAGTTTAGCCATTTTTGTAGTCATGGTTGTACGTTTTATTTAAACAAATTACGAAAAGATTCGTATAAATATACGATCTATTTCGTATTAGATAAGTGCAGGGAGTAAATATTATCCATATTTGTTCATATAGATTACGAAACCTGCGGCAAAGGGGCAGTTGTAACAACCTGCCACGAGCTTCCCGTATGATGTAGTAATGTTATGGCAGGTGCAGCAAAGGAAGCCAGGAATTGTTGGTGCTTGAATAAGGGCCATGCTTTTACAAATTCCTCTTTCAAAAGGTTGGCGGTACTTACATGCGGATGAAAGGATCTTGTTTCCCGCCTGATGGGAAACAAATGGAAGAGGAGGTGGTATTCCTGTAAGTTAATCTCAGTTGTAGCGAGTATGGCGACAAAATAGAGCATCATTACATGGTTATTGTTCCCACGATCCTGTCAAAAGTGAAGTAAGAATGCCCTTCCTGCGTTAACTTTTCCTGAAAGCCCATTTAGACATTTCTTTCCAGGTTATTTTTTTTCCATACATTAATATGCCGGTGCGGTAAATTTTTGCAGTTAGCCAGGTAAATAACAAAAAGCACAACACCAGTAAAATCATGGATAAAGCTAGCTGCCACCAGGGCACATCGTACGTTATTCTTCCCATCATTACAATAGGAGATGTTAATGGAAACAAACTGCCAAATATGGCCAGGTTGCTATTGGGGTCACTTGCTGCTTTGGTCATAATAACAAAACCCAGTATAATCGGCATCATGATTGGAAATAACAATTGCTGCGCTTCTTGTTGGTCTTCGCTGACCACGCTACCCACTGCTGCAAATAAAGAAGCATACATCAGGTAACCGCCAAGAAAGTAGAAAATAAAACAGATCAGAATTTTAGCTATATTCAGTGAACGTAAACCTTCTGTAACGGTCATGATCATGGAAGCTGAACTAGTTTGGGGCAGTGCTGTGCCGTTCATTCCCTGTTCAGCCACTTGTTGAAAGATGGACGGAAAGATAACCGGAATAATCAATTGTAATGAGGCCATCAGGATGATCCAAATGCCGAATTGAGTCAACCCTACACCACCGATGCCAATGATCTTGCCCAGCATCAACTGGAACGGCTTTACCGAACTAACGATTACTTCTGCAATGCGGTTGGTCTTTTCTTCCATCACACCTCTCATAACCATCGTGCCATATATCAGCAGTATCATGTATATGAGGATGCCTCCGGCAAACGAGACGGCAAAAGCCACACCTGCAACACTTTTTTTGCCGCCTGTTACAGAATCTACGGTATTGTCAATGGATATGTCTGAATGAATAGCCCGGTACTTCTCAGGGTCTATTTGCGCGATGCTCATTCTTTTGGATTCGATGGCACGATTGATTTTTCTTTCAATCTTGTTTTTTGTGCTTAAACTAACTGCCGACTGGCTATGCAAAACGATGCCGGCAGGTTTTTGGTAGTCCATTTCAGGAACATACAAGTAGGAAGTGTAACCTTGCCTGGAGTATTTATTTTTGAAAGATTGCTCTGTTTCATTCGGAACAAACAGGTAAAGGGTATTGTCGTTTTTGCTGGCTTCCGTTTTGCCATCAAACAGGTTTCCCTTATCAATAACGCCTATTTTTTGAGCATCGCTGCTACCGCTGACAGAAATTGCAATAATGGCTGCATAAAAGCCTACGATTATTACCGGTACCAGGAGGGTGGTAATAAGAAAGGAAATTTTTCTAACACGGCTTAAATATTCACGCTGTATTACTAACCAGGTCTTGTTCATAAAAAACTTAACTATTTACGGGTTGAAATTGCCTTGTTAACGGGGTTCCTTCCACAAGGCGTATGAAGATATCATTCAATGAAGGCAATATTTCATTGAAGGATATGATACCTGCTTGCTGCTGTAGAAAGTGTTGAAGCACTTTGCCAGGCCTGCTATTTTCATTGATCCTTAGTATCAGCGAACGGTCCTGCTTGCCAACAACTTCAAATGAATCAGCCTCGGTTGAAAGGGGCAACTCATCAAATCCTATTCGAAAGAGGTTTTCTTTAAATTGTTGCTTGATGGCATCCACGGCACCATCCAATATCTTGGTGCCTTTATTAACCAGGATGATTTTATCGCAGATCTCTTCCACCTGCTCCATACGGTGGGTACTGAAAATTACCGTGCATCCTTTTTTAGCAAGATTAAAAATTTCTTCTTTGATCAGATTACTGTTCACAGGGTCGAGGCCGCTAAACGGCTCATCGAGAATGATCAGCTTTGGTTCATGTAAAACGGTGGTAACAAATTGCAGTTTTTGAGCCATGCCCTTGCTGAGATCTTCCACTTTCTTATTCCACCAGGTCTGCATTTCAAATTTGGTGAACCATTCTTTAATCTTCTCAATGGCTACGGGTTTACTGAGCCCTTTTAACTGAGCCAGGTAAACTGCCTGTTCGCCGATCTTCATTTTCTTATAAAGTCCCCTTTCTTCGGGCATGTACCCTATTCTCTGGATGTCTTCCTGTGGATTGAATTTTCTTCCATCAAAAATTATTTCACCTTCATCGGGATAAAAGATTCCGGTTATCATACGCAGGAGCGTTGTTTTTCCGGCGCCGTTGGGGCCAAGCAGGCCAAAGATAGCTCCCTGTTCTATGGTGAAGCTGATATCATCCACGGCTTTTTGTGTAGCAAAGAATTTTTTAAGGTTTTTTACTTCCAGCAAATTCATAATCGGCATATTTATCTCCAAATATAGCCTGCCGGAAGCAACCGGCAATCAGCTTTCAGGTTGGGTATCGGGTATCTGGTACCGGGTATAGAGATGTAAAATTTCGATGTCCGTACTAAAATAAAAATGACAATAAGGAACTTTCTATTGGTACCACTTTGTCCCGATTCCTTCAATACTTTCTAATGGGCTGCGGAAAGCTGGCGGCTGATGGCCTCGGCTACGTTCTCTCCGTCCATGGCTGCGCTTACAATACCACCGGCATAACCAGCGCCTTCACTACAGGGATACAGGTTAGCTACCTGGGGATGCTGGAGATTATCGTTATTTCTGGGAATGCGCACAGGGGAAGAGGTCCTGGATTCTGTTGCTACCACTACGGCTTCGTTCGTAAAATAGCCCTTTCTTTTTTTGTCAAATTCCTTCAATGAAATTTTGAGGCTGTTGAAAATAAAGTCAGGAAGTACCTCCCTGATAGATGCTGAACGAATGCCTGGAAGGTAAGAGCAGTCAGGCAGGGTAGTGGACACTTTATTGTTCACCATGTCTACCATTCGCTGAGCCGGTGCAACCATCCGTCCACCCCCGGCTGCATAAGCTTTGTGCTCTACCGACTGCTGAAAAAAGAGGCCCGCGCGTGGGTCTGCAGGATGGCTAAGCTGGAACAGGTCTCTTTCTTCAACAGGCACTACCATGCCACTGTTTGCAAAGGGGTTGTTTCGTTTTGAAGGGCTCCAACCGTTAACTACCAATTCACCGGGACCGGTGGCGGCCGGAGCAATGATGCCTCCGGGGCACATGCAGAAAGAGAATACACCGCGTCCATTCACCTGCTGCACCAGGCTGTAAGATGCCGGAGGTAAAAATGCATCGCGCTGGGTAGTATGATATTGAATACTGTCAATCAACGGCTGCGGATGTTCAATGCGAACACCTAGCGCAAAGGCTTTGAATTCTATCATTATTTTCTTGCTAAACAATAATTCAAAAATGTCTCTGGCTGAGTGACCGGTAGCAAGAACCACGGCATCCCCTTCAAAGTAATTGCCATCCGAAGTTATGACACCCTGGATCTCCGAATTTCTTAAAACGAAATCTATTACCTTTTTTTCAAACAGGAATTCGCCCCCGCACTCCAGGATTTTTTTTCGGATATTCGTAATGATCTGTGGCAGTTTATTGGTACCAATGTGAGGATGTGCTTCATATAATATTTTCTCTTCAGCGCCGAACTGAACAAAGAGGTTGAGTATCCTGCTGATGTTTCCTCTCTTGTTGCTTCTCGTGTATAATTTGCCATCACTGTAAGTTCCTGCTCCTCCTTAACCGAAACAATAATTGCTATCCGCATTAACAATTCCTTCTTTGTTGAGAACGGCGAGGTCCCTTCTTCTCGACCTTACATCTTTACCTCTCTCAAGAATGATGGGTTTGATGCCTTGTTCAATACACTTCAACGCAGCAAACAAACCGGCAGGCCCTGCACCCACAATAATTACGGTCGATATCGCCTTATCTACCTTTTTAAAATCAATGATCTTGGCGACTCTTTCAATAAATGGTTCGTCAATAAAAATAGTTAGTGTAATATTTACCCAGGCTTGCCTGGTTCTTGCATCGATCGATTTTTTTAGTAGGTGAAAGCCTGTAATATTTTCCGGATCTCTGCCAAGAACTTCAGCTGCGCGCATCCGTAGCGCATATTCATTCTCTGCTTCGGAAGGAAGAAGTTTTAATGTTAGTGTCTGTTGCATACTGTCAGGTAGTTAACCTAAAAAATGAAATAGAAAAAATGGTCAATGTCGGGTAAAATAACAAATAATATTGGCTAGAGCAGATAAAATAAACCAGCTTGTTTTCCCTGAAAATTTTCTCGACAGTTCTATCCGGTTCCGATGTACAACAAGTTAGTCAAACCCGGCAGCAACGTGTGTTTCAACCCATAACCTGTTATTACCTATAGTATAGGTGCAGGGAAAAGATTCGCAGTTATGTATTATTAATATTAATATTTATTTACCTGGTTGTTAACTGCTAAAATTTCTAAAAAAAGTTTTAAAAATAAAACACTTATATCTTGAAATTAAAAAACTAAAACTGTATGGTTTGAGTATTTTTACTCAATTCGTATGAAAGCCTTAACTGGTAAAAAAATAAAAATTATTTATCAACATTTTAGAGGTACGATGAGCAAGCATACATTTTATTTTTTTGTGAAATTTATCATCATTGAATAAGCTAATGATACTGTTAATCAATAAGGTGAACGTATCAACTAGCGCCACATGCATTCAAAAGAATATTTCAAAACTTATTTTTTTTGACGAGAACGGCTACTGTATTGATAAGGTATAAAACAAATGAATAAAAAGTTTTTTATTAAATAAAAAGGGTTGATATTCGTTCCCCTGCTTTAAAAAAATCTGGACTTGTTTCTTTACATCCTATGAAATTTTTGGCATATACTTATTTTTTAACTCAAATAAAACAGCTCAAAGAATAATGCCTAAAACTTTAGAGAAAGTCTGGAGTAATTGCCTTGATATCATTAAGGATATCGTGGAGTGGCAACATTTCAAAACATGGTTTGAGCCTATAAAAGCGGTAGAGTTAAAGAACAATGTTTTAGTGATCCAGGTGCCGAGTCAATTTTTTTATGAGTATATGGAAGAGCACTATGTAAATTTATTGGCAAAGACTTTGAGAAGAATATTGGGTAAAGAAGCACAGCTGGAATATCGTATTATGGTAGACAGTGGAAACCATGAAAACAAGCCGCTTACCATGGATGTTCCGGCACAAGGATATAAAACATTTTCAAATAACGAAATGGATTTCCCGCTGGTGATAAATAATCCTGTGAAGAACCCGTTTGTTATCCCGGGCCTTAAAAAAATGCAGATTGATCCGCAGCTAAATCCAAACTACACTTTTGATTCATTTATAGAAGGTGACTGTAACCGCGTGGCAAGAAGAGCCGGGAAAACTGTAGCAGAGAAACCAGGTGCCAATTCATTCAACCCGCTGGTCATATATGGTGGTGTTGGCTTGGGTAAAACCCACCTGGCACAGGCGATTGGTAATGAGGTGTAGCGCGGGCAACCCCAGCGTGTTGTACTATAGGTAAGTTCAGAAAAGTTTATCAACCAGTTTGTAGACCATGGTAGAAATAATGCCATCAATGATTTTATTCATTTTTACCAGTTGATCGATGTACTTATTATCGATGACGTGCAATTCTTTAACCGGGCTGAAAGATCGCAGGATGCTTTCTTTGCTATCTTCAATCACCTGCACCAGTCTGGTAAGCAACTGGTATTAACCTCAGATAAACCTCCGAAAGATATGGAAGGTGTACAGGAGAGGCTATTGAGCCGCTTCAGGTGGGGATTGAGTGCTGATGTACAGGTGCCGGACTATGACACCCGCATTGAGATCCTTGAAAGGAAAATGAAAAATGACGGGCTCGAGATGCCAAGAGAAGTGGTGAAATACCTTGCATACAATATTAATAACAATGTGCGGGAATTGGAAGGAGCGTTGATATCACTTTTGGCACAGTCTTCGCTCAACAGAAGGGAAATAGACCTTGACTTGGCAAAAAAAGTATTACGTAATTTTATAAAGACTTCGTCAAAAGAAATAACGATTGATACGATCCAGAAAATGGTCTGTGATTACTTTGATGTATCATATGATAAGCTCCTGCAGAAAACGAGGAAGAGAGAAATTGTACAGGCCCGCCAAATAACTATGTATCTTGCCAAAGCGTTTACTAAAAATTCTTTAAAGACTATTGGCGAGCATTTTGGAGGAAGAGATCACACTACAGTAATACATTCCTGCCAAACGGTCAAAGACCTGATGGATACTGATAATTTGTTTCGCGAGAACGTAATGGAACTACAACAAAAAGTACAGCTCGCAGCTATGTAAAAATTTTCAATTATCAATGTTAGGGTTTCATCCGGTTACAATATAACTCCTTGTATCGTCTAAAATTTTCCGGGAAGCGAATTGATAAGCCGTTGAGTATAGGATGTCTTTGGATGTAAGTAAATCTCTTCTGAACTTCCTGTTTCTTCTATTTTGCCATGATGCATAACCATGATCCTGTCACTGATGTACCGCACTACAGACAGATCATGTGAAATAAAAATGACAGTAAAACCGAATTCTTTTTTCAGGTCGTTTAAAAGGTTGAGCACTTGTGCCTGTACGCTTACATCGAGCGAAGAAACAGACTCATCACAAATGATGAAGGCCGGGTTGAGCGCTAAAGCCCTGGCAATAACAATACGTTGCCTCTGACCACCGCTGAACTCATGGGGATACCTGTTGAAATGTTCCGGCTTCAGGTTGACCTTATCCAGTAAAGCAAATACTCTCTCACGCCTTGCTGCATCATTTTTAAGCATACCATGCACTTTGAGTGGTTCCTGTATGGCATTGCCAATAGTAACGCGCGGATTGAGTGATGAGTAAGGATCCTGGAAAACTATCTGCATGTCTTTACGCATCGCCTTTAGCGGGGCAGGTGGATAATTAAGCAGGTTCTTTCCTTTGTAAATAATGGAACCGCCGGTTGGTTCAATCAATCGCAAAAGTGCTCTGCCTAAAGTGGTTTTACCACTTCCTGATTCTCCTACTAAACCCAGGGTCTCGCCTTCGTATACTTCAAAGCTTACATCATCAATAGCTTTTATAAAATTTATAGCCTTTCCAAAAATATTTCTTTTTCCAGGAAACCACATTCTGAGATGTTGGACTTGTATAAGGCTGTTTTTTGTAGGGAGTACGCCTTTGCTTTTATCAGAAAGAGGAATTACATTATTACTTATGTTTTCTGCTCTTGTCTTTGCTGTTATTACACCATTGTTATTAATTTCCAAAAAATCACTCACCACAGGTAGTCGTTCACCTCTTGGATGTAATAAAGGCCTGCAGGCCAGTAAGCTTTTCGTATACGGGTGATTTGGAAAATGAAGCACATCCTTTACCATCCCTTCTTCCACGATTTTACCTTTATACATTACTATCACGCGATCAGCAATTTCTGACACGATTCCGAGGTCATGAGATATGAAG